>DATAIA010000337.1:0-3324 GCA_036262895.1 Xanthobacteraceae bacterium | reverse complement strand
CGCTCAGATGACCTGAAATCGATCATGGATGGGGTGCGCCTGATAAAACCCTAACAAGGAGCATTTCCGCATCCGCTGAATCGGAGTTTACATCTCATCACGCCGACCCACTAACTTTGGTCGCCAGACGGTCACCTATTTGCCTCCATTACCCGTTGCGTAGCCGGATGCTCCCGGCTTTTGATCTTGATCCAGTCCCTCGATCGTCCGCCGCGATAGGGCAGGCTCAGGATAGGCCCAGCAGCGTGAGCACGATCACGCAATCCCGCGCGACCCGGGTCGCATCAGCCCGCCGTGACAGAGGCGTGACCGACCTCACGGACCCACTCCGCGCCGCATGCGAAGCCTCAAACGTCAGCGCTGGGAGCGTCGACGGAGGTTTGAAAATCACACGCGTCGGAGACGGACAATGATTGCGAGAAATCACATCCGCGCTGCCCGCTATCGCGCGCTGGCGCTGACCGAGACGGATCAGGCGAGGGCCAACCTGCTTGATCGCCTGGCCGCGGAGGCCGAGCACGGCGTGCTCTGCACTCTCCGGCATCATCTGCGCCTGGTGTACAGCGCGGATGACGCGGCTGGCGCCAAGGCTGCCTGAGACCGGGGATGAGCCTGGCTGAGGGATTGTCGCGGCCGCTCGCTGCCATGCTCTGGGGCTAGGGCCAATCCGGTTGGGGCCCAATTGCAGAAGTTCTATTCGACAATTGACTTGATAGGACGTGCGGCTCCGTGCCTCTCGCACGACCTATCCGGCAATAGGCAGCGTGATCTCGAATGCCGACCCTTGAGGGCCGGATTTGGCAAGAATCAGCCGACCTTCATACCTTTCGATGATCGTGCGGCATATCGCCAATCCCAATCCCATGCCCTCCGGCTTGGACGTGACGAACGCCTCGAAAACGCGATCACAGTACTGCGGGAGGACACCGCTGCCCGTGTCCTCGATAGATAGCACCAATGAATCTCCCTCGATTCGCGTGCCAACATTCAATCGGCGGCGATCGCGCGGAGTGGAAGCCATTGCCTCGATCGCATTCTTGAACAGATTCAGAATTACCTGCTGAAGCTGTGCCGGATCAGCATGTACGAAAGGCGCCTCGACACGAAATTCCGTCGAGGCAAAGATTCCGTTAAGCTGTATGTCGTTCTGCAAAAGCCGTAAGACCTGCCGCGCGACATCCTCGATGCTGATCATGGTCGGCCGTCCAGTCACATTCTTGAACAGGCTGCGAACGCTTGTGATTGTTTCGTTTACCCGGCGACTTGCATCTCCAATATCGGCAAGAATGGTACGCACCTCTTCAACGTTTGGAGGTTGTGCAACAAGTTCATGCTGAGCGGAGTCAACGTTTAAGGTGATCGATGCCAATGGGGAATTGATTTCATGAGCGATCGCGGCAGTGGCGGCGTCTATGCTCACGAAGCGATTGGCGCGCTCCCGCCGCTGCATCACCACGGCGCTGGCCAGCCTCGAATAGAGCACGGTCATTTCCGTGACCAGTACGGACAGCAGCATACAGCTTGCGATCAGGGCGAACCCGCGGGCCGTATACCAACCGACGGAAAATCGAGTCGAGCCTGCGTATACCGCCACCAAAAAATTGGGAACTGCTGCAAATAATGTAACCATCAGCCAAAGATCGAGCACTGTGCGCCTGCGGAGAAACAGCGCAAGAAGTACGAGGCTAGTTATTAAGGAGAGGCACACATTGAATTGATTGCTGAGACGGGTCTGGACTATGAGACCAGTCGTGAAGAACTTGGGCAAATGCTCGGTCTGGCTGATCGCAATCCATGACAAAATGGCTATTGTTCCCGACACGCATATGAGCGTGATTGAGATGTTTGCCGTCGCCGAGCGCGACGATATCTCCCCCTTATCCCTGAGGAATACGTAGCCGAGTATGCAAAGGGGAAATGTGGTGAACCAGAGTACGAAAAACCAAGCCGGTGTGTTGTAGACGTCCCCTATGAGCCCGTTAGGGGCATAGCTGCCTGGGAAACTTAAAGTTTGCAGAAAGGCAAACGAGCCTGCGTAAATATATCCGCTGGCTACGAATAACAATGCACGGTTAGGCTGCACCGAATATTGAGCGAACAAGAGCGTCGCCGTTAGAAGATCAGCCACGCTCATGACCGTCTGAACAACCGGAACAAAGCTGTCCACCTTGCCAAGCTGCTGGCTCGCGAAAGGAAGGAGGAGCGCCCAGACGGCCAGCATACCGGCCACGATACCAAGGGCAATCGCGCGATGCCTTCGGGTGTAAGGCATGAATGCGACCACCATCGGAGGGTTGTGGTCTGCAACGAGCGCAAAATGACCAGTATTGGCGTCAGGCATTCGTGCTTCCATATCTATCGAAGCTTAGACATTGGCCAGGGGTCTGCTTCGAGCCCAAAAGCCGATCACTCGCCAGGCATCAAGCTTGGTCCGCTAAGGGCCGGACTCATGCATCGCAGCAATAAGGGGTTCGGTTCGATCACTCAATCGATACCAGCGTACCAGCGCTCATTCAGGCAGCCCCGCCTTCCGAAGACCCTCGATCAACAGCTTCGCGTTTGATTGCCCGCCCCGCGCGATGAGCGCTGATATTGTAGAGGCGGGATCGAACTCAAGCAGACGCGCCACCGCCTCACGGGCCTCAGCCTCGCGCCCGAGATGGGCGAAAGCGGACGCGAGACAGCAGTAAGCTAGCCAAAAGGAGGATTTCTGCCGTTGGGCTTTCTTGCCTGCGACGATGGCCTCGTCAAAGCGACGAAGCTCGATCAAGGCTATGCCCATCCCGACAAACGACGAATGTAGCAGCGGGTCTATCGGGTTCACGCGAATGGCACGTTCGAAGCTCTGGACCGCTTCCTGCGGTAGCCCCGCAGCTCTACAGACCCAGCCTCTGGCGGACCATGCGCCAAATGAATTGGGATTGAGCGCGACTGCCCGGTCAGCCATTTCGATCTCACTTTCACAATCGCCAATCATGAACGCCGAGATTACAGCAGCCGCTGCTAACGTATCTGGATCACTATCGTCGACGCTCAATGCCAAGCGAGAAAGCCGAACGGCTTCCCTGCGGTCGAATTGGGGATCGTCAGCATAGCCGAAAAGGACATTTCGCATGTGACAGAGACCTGCCAGAGTCGCGGCACCGCCGAACCGAGGGTGCAGTTCCAAGGCGCGGTGAGCCAACCTGATCGCGTCGGCCAACCCTTCGCGGGTCGCCAGGTAAGACAGCGGCAGAGCGCGGAGATAAAAATCATAGGCGGTGAGGTTCTCCGGTCGCCGCCGTGCCGCTAGTCCAATTTCTGTTTGAAGTAATTTTGGCTGGA
>DATAIA010000336.1:0-12214 GCA_036262895.1 Xanthobacteraceae bacterium | reverse complement strand
TAAGGCCATCTATTCGCTGCTTTCACTCGTCGGCCTGGCTCTCATCGTTTACGGCTTTGCCCAGTACCGTCAGTCCGGTTGGATCCAGATCTGGAGCCCGCCTTCCTGGACGCGCCATATCACCATTGGTTTGATGTGGCCGGCGTCGATCTGTGTCGTTGCCGCCTATCTTCCCGGCCGGATTAAAACGACGCTCAAACATCCCATGCTGACCGGCGTGAAACTTTGGGCTTTCGCGCATCTGCTGTCGAATGGCGATCTCGGCGGCATCCTGCTGTTCGTCGGCATTCTCGCATGGGCAGTGTTTGATCGGATCTCGCTCAAGCGCCGCACCGATCCGGGCGGACCGAACATTCCGGTCGGCGGGATCAAGAACGATGTCGCGGCCGTGCTGGTTGGTACGCTGGTCTACCTCTCGCTCGGATTTGTTTTTCATCCGGCGGTGATGGGCATTCCTGTATTTGGGAGGTGAGGATGTCGGCACAAACAGAAGCAAAGCGTCTGACTGCGCCGGACATTCGTGCGCGCAAGGGCGTCGAGCCCATCGTCGCGTTGACCTCCTATCACGCCCATACCGCACGGTTGGTTGATCGTCATTGCGACGTGATTCTCGTCGGCGACTCGCTCGGCATGGTGATGCACGGGCTTGAGAGCACCGTTCCGGTGACGCTGGAGATGATGATCTTGCAGGGCAGGGCGGTGATGCGCGGCTCGCAGCGTGCGCTTGTCGTCGTCGACATGCCGTTTGGTTCTTATGAGGCGAGCAAGGAACAGGCGTTTAATTCCGCCGCCCGCATCATGAAAGAAACCGGTTGCGGAGCAATCAAGCTCGAAGGCGGCAAGCGCATGGCCGATACGATTGCTTTTTTAGCGGAGCGCGGCATTCCGGTGATGGCCCATGTCGGGCTGACGCCGCAGGCCATCAACGTGTTGGGCTCGTTTCGCGCGCAAGGCCGGCGCGAGGACGAATGGGAAACCATCAAGGCGGATGCCGCTGCCGTTACCGAAGCGGGAGCGTTTTCCGTCGTGCTCGAAGCAATCGCCGAGCCGTTGGCGCGTGAGATCACCGGCGCGGTCTCCATACCCACCATCGGCATCGGGGGCAGTCCCGCCTGCGACGGCCAAATTCTGGTGCTTGAGGATATGCTCGGCCTGTCGGCGCGGGTGCCGAAGTTCGTCAAGAAATATGCCGAGCTTGGCCCCTCAATCGATCAGGCCGTTGCAACCTATGCCACCGAAGTTCGGACGCGGACGTTCCCCGGCCCCGAGCACGTCTACGGGATGAAATCCAAAGGTTGATAAACCCCGCTCGATCCGAGTAATCGCATTTGATTTTCTGGTGTTTCGAGTAAATCTCGCAGAATTCTGCCTTTCTTCTTCCTCCCTTGCGGGGAGGGTCGGCGCCAAGCGAAGCGAGGCGGCGGGGTGGGGGTATTCTTGAAGGGCACCCCACCCGGCTCGTTGCGCTCGCCATCCTCCCCGCAAAGCGAGGAGGGATCACTTCGCCGCTGATGTCCGTGAATTTATCCAATGCGATTGCCCTGCCGGTCGGGGCAAGGTACCCGTTCCCCGGGGCGGGTTTCCGTTAATCTTTGCCTCAGCGGGGACACATCGCTATTTTACGGCGCAAATGAACGGGCCTGTGCGCGCCCCGTTTGCGGCGCTCCGGAGAAATGTAGTGTCTGACATCTTTCAAGAAGTTGATGAGGAAGTCCGCCGCGAGCGGCTCAAGCAGCTCTGGGATCAATACGGCGGGCTTGCCCTTGCGCTTGCCCTCGTCATTGTCGCCCTGGTCGGCGGCTGGCGAGGTCATCAATGGTGGGAAGCCAAGAAATCGGCCGAAGCGGGGTCGGCATTCGAAGCGGCTGTTTCGCTATCAGAACAGGGCAAACACGCCGAGGCGGAAGCAGCCTTTGCCAAGATCGCCACTGAAAGCCCGCCCGGATATAAGATGCTCGGCCGCTTTCGTGAGGCTGCTGCACTGGCGCAGCGGGACCCTCAGGCTGCCGTCAAACTCTACGATGTGCTGGCTGCGGATAGCTCAATCGGCCAGGTTCTGCAGGATCTTGCCGCCGTCCGCGCTGGTCTGATCCTGGTGGATACGGCAACGTATAACGACATCGTTGCTCGCCTTGAGCCGTTAACCGCGAAAGACCGCGCGTTCCGTCATACCGCCAGGGAAGTCCTCGCGCTTTCCGCGTGGAAAACCGGAAATACGAGCGCCACGCGCCATTGGTTCGACATGATTGTAACCGATGCCGAGACACCGGCCGGGACGCGCTCCCGGGTCGAAATGCTGATGGCGCTTGCACCGGCAGACGCTAAAAGCTGAGGAAGAGCTCCGCTGGAGCTGGGGACGAAAGAATAGGCAATGTATCGCGCACTCTCGGCTGCCGTGTTGCTATCCGGAGCATTGCTGCTTTCCGCTTGCGCGGGGGCCGATTTCGACCCTCAGGACAAAATCGCGGACATCCTGCCGGATTTTGGGAAAAAGAAGCCCTTGCCCGGTGATCGCAAGGCTGTGTTCCCCGAGGGGGTCCCGGGCGTGCCCCAGGGCGTTCCGCCGGAGCTCATGAAAGGCTATCAGGCGCAGGAGGCAGCAGCAGCCCAGGCTGCTGCGGAAGCAGCGCAGGCCGCCCAGGCCGAGGCGGCAAAACCGAAACCGAAGAAGGTTGCAGCCAAGCCGAAGCCCGCGCCCGCCGCGCAGCCTGCGGCGAACCGTAGTGCCGGATGGCCTGCGGCTGACCAAGGCCCGCCGCCCGACCAATCCGCCTGGCCCGCACCCAGCGCGGCCCAGCCCTCTGTGCAATCGGCCTGGCCGACCCCTGGGCCTGCGATCCCGCAGGGGCGGTAGCTGGGTCCTCGTTCGGCCGGCGTATCCTTCGAGGCTCGCTACGCTCGCACCTCAGGATGACGCCGGTTGAAATGCTTCACCAAACATAAGGATCGCGTGAGACAAAATACCCTTCTCGGGACCCGTCATCCTGAGGTGCGAGGGCGTTAGCCCGAGCCTCGAAGGATGGGGGGAGATTGTCGAGAGCGATCTCGAAACAGAACAGCCACTCTCGATGTGCCGTTTCTTCAATCCGAATTGGGGGCATAGTTTCCCTAAACATTAGTATGGCCCGAATATGAATTTTACAGTCGCCATTGTCGGTCGCCCCAACGTCGGTAAATCGACGTTATTCAACCGTCTGGTCGGAAAGCGATTGGCGCTGACCGACGATCTGCCGGGGGTCACGCGCGATCGCCGCGAGGGCGAAGCGCAGCTCGGCGATCTTTTCTTCAAAGTGGTCGATACGGCCGGCCTTGAGGAAAGGCCGACCGACGCCCTGTCGCATCGTATGATGGCGCAGACGCGGATTGCGGTCGATCAGGCGGACGCGGTCTTTTTCCTCGTCGATGCGCGCGCAGGTTTGACGCCTGATGATCGCATTGTCGCCGATCTGGTGCGACGCTCGGGCAAGCCGACGATCCTGGTTGCCAACAAAGGCGAAGGTGAAAAGGGCCGCACCGGTGCGCTGGAAACCTACGCGCTTGGTTTGGGCGAGCCGATTGTGATTTCAGCCGAGCACGGCGAAGGCCTTGCCGATCTTTATGACGGTTTGTGCGCCGCGCTTCCGGAGCGCACCGCTCTCGTCGCCCCCTCGGATGATGAGGAAGAGGATGAAGCGGAGGCGCCGCGCGAAGATGGTCCGATCCATGTTGCCATTGTCGGCCGGCCCAATGCCGGCAAATCGACGCTCGTCAATCGATTGATCGGCGAAGAACGGATGTTGACCGGACCGGAAGCGGGCATCACCCGCGATACCATCTCGGTCGAACTTGAATGGAAGGGACGACAGTTCCGTTTGTTTGATACGGCGGGACTGCGCCGTCGCGCCAAGGTCGATGAGAAGCTGGAAAAACTCTCCGTTGCTGACACGTTGCGCGCGATCCGATTTGCCCAAGTGGTCGTGCTGCTGCTCGACGCCGAGCGTCCGTTTGAGGAACAGGATTTGCGCATTGCCGATCTCGTTGTGCGAGAGGGGCGGGCGCTGGTTCTCGGCATGAACAAATGGGATCTCATCCAGCATCGTCCAGGAGCGATTTCCAAACTCCGGGAGGAAGCCGACCATTGGCTGCCGCAAGTTCAAGGAGTTCCGATCGTTGCGACCTCAGGCCTGATGGGCGATGGCCTCGACCGGCTGATGCAGGCGGTTGTTGACATCCACGCCCTCTGGAACCGGCGCATTACGACCAATGAACTCAATCGTTGGCTCGGCCAGGCGCTTTCGCAACATCCGCCGCCGGCCGTATCCGGGCGTCGCATCAAATTGAATTATATGACGCAGCCCAAAACGCGCCCGCCCACTTTTGTGCTGTTTTGCGCGCGCGCCGATGCAGTTCCCGACGCCTATCAGCGCTACCTCATCAACAGTCTGCGCGAGGTGTTCAAACTTCCGGGCACACCGATCCGTCTCACATTGCGCGAGAAAGAAAATCCGTACGCGAAGCGCAAATAAAAGAGTGCGGCTTGTGTTTCAGGGCGCTGGCGCGCGGAACGACATCAACGATTTGGTCGGATAATCGTAGAGCTTGCCGGTTTCAGTGAAGTCCGGCAGGCAGAGGGCCAGAATTTTCTCCGCGACCTGTTCCGGCGTATCCAGTGTTTCCGGATCTTCTCCGGGCATCGCCTGTGCGCGCATCTTTGTGCGGATCGGCCCCGGATTGAACAGGTTGACGCGTAGCGCCGTTGTTGCGTGCTCCGCGGCATAGGTGCGCGCCAGGACTTCGACCGCGGCTTTGGAGACGGCGTAAGGCCCCCAATAGGCAAATGCTTTGCTCGCCGCACCGGAGCTGATGAAAACCGCGCGGCCCGCGTCGGATTTTGAAAGCAGCGGGTCCATGGAGCGGATTAATCGCCAATTGGCGGTGACGTTCACGGTCATCACATCGTCCCACGCCTTGGGTGCAACGTGCCCGAGCGGCGACAAGGGACCAAGGATGGCGGCGTTGCCGACGAGAATATCAAGCTTGCCGTACCGCTCGTTGAGCGCGGCGCCAAGCCGATCAAGCCCATCGAAGTCTTTCAGATCGAGCGGAACGAGCGTCGCCGAGCCGCCGGCTTTTGTGATGGTATCGTCGAGTTCTTCAAGACCGCCGACTGTCCGCGCGACCGCGACAATGTGTGCGCCGGCTTTGGCAAGGGCCAACGCGGTGGCGTGTCCAATTCCGCGCGATGCGCCTGTGACCAGCGCAATGCGTTCAGCAAGCGGCTTCGACATCTAACAATGCTCCGGGAGATATCTCATCAATCAAAAAGCGCATTCTGCGGGAGCGCTCTTCGGGCCAGTATTGAACAGGTTTATGGCAGCTCAGCTTGCCTCGGCCAACAGTGAGAGCTGGCGCGGCGAAGCATCCTGCGCGGTGCGGTCGGTCAGCGGCGTCGGATATTCGCCGGTGAAGCAATGATCGGTGAATTGCGGACGGGTCGGATCGCGCTGGTCGACGCCCATTGCTCGGTAAATTCCGTCAACCGACAGGAAGGCGAGCGAGTCAGCGCCGATGAAGCGGCGCATGCCTTCGACGTCGTGATTGGCCGCGAGCAATTTTTCACGCTCCGGCGTATCGATGCCGTAATAGTCGGGATGGGTGATCGGCGGCGATGCGATCCGGAAATGCACTTCTTTCGCGCCAGCATCGCGCATCATCTGCACGATTTTGACCGAGGTGGTGCCACGCACGAGTGAATCGTCGATCAGCACGATGCGGCGACCGGCAACGACGGCGCGGTTCGCCGAGTGCTTCAGACGAACGCCGAGTTCGCGAACGCTCTGCGTCGGCTGAATGAACGTGCGTCCGACGTAGTGATTGCGGATAATACCGAGTTCATACGGAATGCCTGACGTGCGGGCGTAACCGATGGCGGCGGGAACGCCGGAATCCGGCACCGGAACGATGACGTCGGCTTCAGCGGGTGATTCTTTGGCAAGCTCGGCGCCGAAGGCCTTGCGCACATCATAGACTGCGCGGCCTCCAACAATGGAGTCAGGCCTCGAGAAATAGATGTATTCGAAGATGCACGGCCGCGGCGGCATGGGCGGGAAGGGCTTCACACTTTCGATTTTCCCGATCCCTTTTTCGGTGACGACGATCACTTCGCCGTTCTGCACGTCGCGGACATAGCGCGCACCGATAATATCAAGCGCACAGGTTTCGGATGTGAGGATGGGGCAGCCATCAAGCTCGCCAAGCACGAGCGGGCGGATGCCGAGCGGATCACGCGCCCCGATCAGTTTTTTGTTCGTCACTGCAACGAGCGAATAGGCGCCTTCCAGTGCGCGCAACGCCTCGACAAACCGATCGAGGAATAGATTGCGTTGCGAACGCGCCACCAGATGCAGGATCACCTCGGTATCGGTGGTCGACTGCATGATGGCGCCTTCGCGCACCAATTGCCGTCGCAGCGCGAGCCCATTGGTGAGATTGCCGTTATGGCCAATCGCAAATCCACCCGCATCGAGTTCGGAAAAGAGCGGCTGCACATTGCGCAGGATGGTTTCGCCCGTGGTGGAGTAGCGAACGTGGCCGACCGCAAGTGTTCCCGGCAGACGCTCGATCACTTCCCGGCGCGAAAAGGTATCGGCGACAAGGCCGAGGCGCCGTTCCGAATGGAAGCGCTTGCCGTCGAATGTAACGATCCCGGCAGCTTCCTGGCCGCGATGCTGAAGCGCGTGCAGGCCCAGTGCTGTGATGGTCGCCGCTTCGGGGTGCCCAAAAATGCCGAATACGCCGCATTCCTCGCGAAGCGTATCGCCATCCATATCGAAAAAGCCGGCGTCCTCGGTACGATCCAATGGGTTGGTCATCCGGTCCCCGTCTTGCGTTGATCAGCGCGATTTGGCCGTTTTGGCGTCAAGCAACTGGCTCATGCCCACCCGGTCAGAGCGATTATAGCCGGCATCCTCGGCGCGAGCATCCCGCGAAGGCGTCGATGGACCGTTAATTTCGGAGCGCTCGGCCGGGGGCGCATCCTGATTATCCGGTTCCTCGGTTTTAGGCCGCTTCAACCGTTTTAAAATGGTGCTTTCCGGGTCATCCGGCAACATCGACATCAGCCATTGGCCGGTCCCTTGGAGCACAATCCGGGATTTAGCATTTCTTACCCATTCCGGCTGGCTGCGATCGGGGACCAGCCAGGCAAAGAACAGGAACGCAACCACCACGATTAACAGCCCGCGCCCCAGCCCGAACAGAAAGCCGAGCGTGCGATCAAGCGCGCCGACCCGGCTGTCGAGGATCATGTCGGAGATTTTTATGGTTACCACCGAAACAATGAGCAGCGTTCCAAAAAAGGCCGTGAGCACCACCGCGAGTGCCGCCACGGTGTCGCTGTTGAAGTACTGCTTCGCCATCGGCAGGAATTTCGGATAGGCGTAAGCGGCGGCACCGGCTGCCGCACCCCATGCCATGATTGATAAGACTTCGCGCATAAACCCGCGCACCATCGCGAGCAGGGCCGAAATCAGCATGACGACGAGAAGGATGATGTCGAGAAGCGTGATCGGCATCTGCTACTCTGCGGCTTGCGCATCGTTTGGTCGGCAGGGGCGACGGCATCGGAATCATGCGCCGCCACGCGAAATAACGGGGTTGTGTATAGCGGGGCGAAGTCCGCTCGTCACCCTGTCTTATAGGTAAACGCGGCCCTTACACACCTTATCGAGCCGCCGGTTCGCCGCGTTTGGGCCGGGTCCCTCGGGCGGCAATGTCAGCCACAAGTGTCGATAATGAGGTTGTGGCCGCCAATGTGATCGCGGTTTCAGCGGCTTCCCCCCGTCCGGCTTCCGGAACGAAGGCGCGGGCAAACCCGAGTTTGGCAGCCTCCTTGAGGCGGGCCGCCGATTGCGCGACCGGGCGTACCGCGCCTGACAGCGACACTTCTCCGAAATAAACCGCGTCCGGCGGCAGGGGAGCATGAGCAAGCGATGAAACGAGGGCGGCCGCCGCGGCCAGGTCCGCCGCCGGCTCCTGGATACGGAGCCCGCCCGCCACATTGAGGTAAACGTCGTGGTTTCCCAGCCGAACGCCGCAATGCGCGTCCAGAACAGCGAGCAGCATGGAAAGCCGGCTTGGATCCCAGCCCACCACCGCGCGGCGCGGTGTGCCGAGAGAAGAGGGCGCGACGAGCGCTTGCATTTCCACGAGCACCGGCCGCGTTCCCTCGATGCCGGCGAATACGGCTGTGCCCGGCGCGCCGAGATCGCGCTCAGAGAGGAACAATTCGGACGGATTGCTCACTTCACGCAAACCGAGCCCGGTCATTTCAAACACGCCGATTTCGTCGGTGGGTCCGAAGCGGTTTTTTACCGCGCGAAGAATTCGGAATTGATGCGAGCCGTCGCCTTCAAACGAGAGCACCGCGTCGACCATGTGTTCGACGACGCGCGGCCCGGCGATCTGCCCATCCTTGGTAACATGACCGACCAGGAAGACGGCGGCGCCCGAACGCTTCGCGTATCTGATCAAGGTCTGCGCGGAGGTTCTTACTTGGGTCACCGTGCCCGGCGCGGAATCGACCGCATCGGTCCACATCGTCTGGATGGAATCGATCACCACAAGGCGCGGCGTCTTGCCTTCACTGAGCGTTGCGATGATGTCTTCGACGGAAGTCTCAGAGGCCAGTTCGACCGGCGCCGAGGCGAGGCCAAGCCGCTCAGCGCGCAAACGCACCTGCGCAACGGCTTCCTCGCCCGAAATATAAACCGCGCGATGGCCGGAGCGTGCAAGCGCCGCCGCTGTTTGAATGAGCAGTGTGGATTTTCCAATGCCGGGATCGCCGCCGACGAGCAGCACCGATCCCCGGACAAGGCCGCCGCCAGTGACGCGATCGAGCTCGGCCAATCCGGTGCCGACCCTTGGTGGGTCCTTGCCTTCGCTGCCGGTCAACGGTTCGAGCGCAAAGGGCCGCCCTTTGCGGGCGGGCTTACTTGGCGTGGGTCCAATTCCCGCTGCCGCATTTTCTTCGACGATGCTGTTCCACTCGCCGCAGGATTCACACTTGCCTTGCCAACGGGTGCTGGCAGCTCCGCAATTCTGACAGATGAAGGCGAGGGGGCGGCGGACCATGCATCGGATTGATATGGGGTTTTGGAGGATTTGAACAGTCGCGTTCGAACGCCCTTTTCTTATCCCTCCCCTAAGGGGGAGGGATCACCTTGCGGCTGTCTCGACCATGTGGGAATCCAAATGCATCCTGGCATTCGAACGGAAGTTTTGCGTCAGCGATAAATCCGATGATAGCGCCGGCCGAGGCTTGTCAGAATTTCGTAGCCGATGGTGCCGGCATGCACGGCGAGATCGTCAATCGTGATGTCCTTACTGAGGAAGGTGGCGTGGTCGCCGCGATGCACGCTGCCCGACGGCAGGTCCGTCACATCGATAGCAAGAAGATCCATGGAAACCCTGCCGGCCAGCGGACAATATCGTCCCGAGACAATGGCTTCAGCGCCCGGCTTGATATCCGTTGCGCTTGCTGCACGAATGAGCCCATCGGCATACCCGATTGAAACAATTGCAAGCCGCGTTGGCCGGCGCGCCGTCCACGCTCCGCCATAGCCGACTGTTTCTCCGGCTTCGACGTTTCGCACCTGAATGATACGACCTTCAAGCGTGACGACCGGCTGCATCGGATTGGAATGGCCCGGCGTCGGATTGCCGCCGAAGAGAGCAATGCCCGGACGGACCAGATCGTGATGCGCATCGGGATCAAGAAAAATGCCCGATGAATTGGCGAGTGATCCGGGAAGATTTGGAAACAGCGAACGCGCTTCACGGAATTTCGCCATCTGCCTGGCATTGAGCGCGTGACCGGGTTCGTCCGAGCAAGCAAAATGGCTCATCAGCAAATCAAACCCGGCAGCGGAAACGGTGCTTTGCTTAAGCCGCGCTGCCTCGTCGAGTCTCAGACCTAAGCGATTCATGCCGGTGTCGACATGAAGCGCTGCACCACCTTGCCATCCGCGCGTCCCGCGGAACGATTGCCATTCTTCGATTTCGGCGAGACTGCCAAGAACGGGGCGCAAGTCAGCATCGGCATACGCATGGGAAGAACCCGGTGGCAGGCCGTTAAGCACATAGATCCTGGCGTGCGGCGCATTCGCGCGGACGCGGCGCGCTTCATCAAGATGCGCCACGAAGAATGTCCGGCAACCCGCGTCGGACAGCGCAGCCGTGACCGGTTCGATGCCGCAGCCATAAGCGTCGGCCTTGATGACCGCGGCGCATTCCGCGCCCTCGATACGGCTTTTGAGGTCGCGCCAATTGGCGACAATGGCGGCTAAATCAATCGAAAGGATGCCGCCCGCATCGGCTGTGGACGCGCCCGATCTGCCGTCATCATTGCCGTCAAGCGCCCGGACCATTCTAGTGCCCTGTTTTCGAAGTTCGTGATACGCTGCGGCACTCTCTTACACGAACTTCGAAAACAAAAGGGCACCAGCAAGTCTATGATTCTAGTGCCGCTTTCGATTTGAAGTTCCTAAAACGAGTCTGCCGCAACGAGTGTAGGAACTTCAAATCGGCGGCAGTAGCCATCCTTCCATGTTGATCATGAATGCCATGATGGCCGTATTTGTGACGCAAGCGCAATCAATCGCGAAGCTTCTACTCCATGCGCGTGGGCAACCGGTTTTCCTCCGCCAAATCGGAGAACTTGGTCACGTCGGCCTCGAATTGCAATTGCACGGTGCCGGTCGGTCCGTGACGCTGTTTTCCGATGATGACTTCCGCTTTGCCGTGAACGGCGTCCATTTCCGCCGTCCACTTGAAATGCTCTTCGGTCCCGGGACGGGGCTCTTTGTTCTTCAGATAATACTCTTCGCGATAAACAAAGATGACGACGTCGGCATCTTGCTCGATCGAGCCTGATTCACGCAGGTCCGAGAGTTGCGGGCGTTTGTCGTCCCGGTTTTCGACCTGACGCGACAACTGCGATAGCGCGACGATTGGAACATTGAGTTCCTTTGCAAGCGCTTTAAGGCCAGTTGTGATCTCGGTGATTTCCTGGACGCGGTTTTCCGAGCCACGGCGGCCTGAGCCCTGCAACAGCTGAAGATAATCCACCACCAGCATGTCGAGCCCGCGCTGGCGTTTGAGCCGCCGCGCACGCGCGGTCAATTGCGCAATCGACAAGCCGCCGGTTTGGTCGATGTAGAGCGGGATGGTCTCCATCTCGCGCGACTTCGCGGCGATGCGGTCAAAATCCGAGGGTTCGATTTCGCCGCGTCGGATCCGGTAGGACGGAATATTGGTCTGTTCGGAAACGATACGCGTTGCCAATTGCTCGGCCGACATTTCAAGCGAGAAGAACCCGACAATGCCGCCATTGACGGATTCGATTTGCCCATCGGGGCGCACTTCGCCGCTCCACGCACGTGCAACATTGTAGGCGATGTTGGTCGCAAGCGCGGTCTTTCCCATGCCTGGGCGGCCGGCGAGAATAATCAAATCGGAAGACTGCAGTCCGCCCATCATGCGGTCGAGATCGCCCAGGCCCGTGGCGATGCCGGAGAGACTGCCTTCGCGCTGATAGGCGCGCGCGGCCATATCGACCGCACTCGTCAGCGCGTTTGCGAAGCGCTGAAAACCGCCGTCGTAGCGTCCCGTTTCCGCCAGTTCATACAGCCGCCGTTCGGCGTCTTCGATTTGGCTCCTGGGCGAGAAATCGACCGGCGCTTCGTATGCGACATTGACCATGTCTTCGCCGATGACCACCAGCGATCGGCGGACCGCCAGATCGTAGATCGTGCGTCCATAATCCTCCGCGTTGATGACGGTCGTGGCTTCCGCAGCAAGGCGAGCCAGGTATTGGCTGACGGTGAGGCCGGCAATATCGAAATCCGCAGGCAGGAATGTCTTGAGCGTGACCGGATTGGCGATTTTGTTGTTACGAATGAGGCTGCCGGTGACCTCATAAATTTTCTGATGGATCGGTTCGAAGAAGTGCTTCGGTTCCAGAAAATCCGAAACGCGGTAAAACGCTTCATTGTTGACCAGCATTGCGCCGATCAGCGCTTGTTCCGCCTCGATATTGTGCGGAGCGGTGCGGTAGAGCGCAGCCGGCTCCAGTTTGCGGGCGGTTGAATCTGCAGGGGCCATAGTGTCCGAATTCAGTGGGTGGTAGTGGAGAGTGGCGGAATTGACTCTGGGAAGCGAGATCGCGCAATGGCCG
>DATAIA010000335.1:0-3157 GCA_036262895.1 Xanthobacteraceae bacterium | reverse complement strand
GCCACGATCACCAATATTGGCCCGAGTTTCACAGTGCAGCACGGCTACGTGTCCGGCCAGTTCACGCTGTTCATGAACGGACAGACCTTCGTGATGAACAACCGCAGCCCGGTGCCGCTGGGCGGCGTCGACGTCCAGCTTTATCAGCCGGGGGCACCATTTTATTTCTCGCAAAACGGCATCCGCACTTACACCAGCGGCTACGTTGTTAATTACGGCCTTGGCGTCGATCCGACCGCGCTCAGTCTGTTCGATGGTATGAGCTTTACCCGCGACGTGCCGCGCGACATTTGGAATGGCGGGCTTTTTGACAGCAACGAGAGCACGGGTACGAACAGGCTCCGCCGGTTGGGCCGTTCGCCGTCCGCCATGCTTGAGGGCGCCCAGTTTCCGAAAGCGGTTGAAACTATTGGCGATGGTCCGGCAGTAAATATCGACGGTCTCCAGTAAGGCCGGAGACGATGCTCCTGGAGCAGGCTGGCCTCAACTGGCGTAAACGAAAAATGTCCCAGAATATTTCCTTCCCGAGGCGGTGGCTGCTTGCCGCGGGCTAGACGAAAGAAGTTCTCAAGCAAGCGGCTAATTATTGCCGGGGACGGGGATTCTGGCAAAAACCAAAGGCTGATAGTGCGCGAGCGTTTGAAGGCTGGATATGTCTGAGAACTCGACGAGGCGCGCGCGGTTGGAAATAAGCTTTTCTTTGCGGAGATGCTGCATGACGCGGTTAAGGTGCGGCACGCTGAGTCCGAGAGCATCGGCCATTACCTCTTGCGAGATAGGCAAGTTGAAGCTTGTCTTCTCAGCCAGTCCGATAGTGAGCAATCGTGAATGAAGCTCGAGCAGAAAATGAACGAGACGTTCGACGGGCGTGCGCCGGCCGATATCAACAATGCGTTCGGCGTAGATTGCGGCCTCTTTCATGGCGAGCCAGCTTAGTACCAGACCAAACTGCGGGCGCTCGAAACAAAGCCTGACATAGGCATCGAGCGAGCAGATGTTGATTTTCAAATCGCTGAGGGCGACGACTGAATAGGTCGATCGCTCGAAAAAACTCACGGGAAACCCGATCACATCGCCCGGCAGGATGACGCTTAGTATCTGACGTTTGCCGTTCCGCAGCAATTTGTAGCGCATGGCGTAGCCATCTCGGACAAAACAGAGATTTTTGTATTCCACGCCATCAACGATGAGGTCTTTCTGCTTTTTGATGGATCGCTCGCCTTCGAAAATATTGCCAAGGCTTTTCAGGTCGCCCGGACTGAGCGTCATAAAGGTCGACAGTTTCGTAACAAGCGGATGGTCTTCGAGCGGCACGGCAAACCTCGCGTTAGAGAAATTATTGAGACGGGCGTCGGCACTTGGCTACCTTAGCCATTTTTATTAATCCAAATCAATTAGCAACGTGATGGCCGCTGCATTGAAAAGACTGTTTATGGAGTAACCGTTGGCGCTCCTGCCCGAGGTAAGAGCGTTTGATTGGTGGATAGTGACGTTGCCCGCTCTTGATGGGCCGCGCAAGATTCGCGCGGCCCATTTTTTAATTTGAGTTGCTGGCAGCAGTCTTTCGCTTTGGGTTGCGACCAAAGTGGCATTGCCTAATTGGCGAAAAATAGTCGAACTACAAACATAAAAAAATCCGTCGAAAAATGCGGGCGAACAAAAAAATCAATGGAGGAAATACGAATGTCCAAGAATGAAAATCATAATCTTAGCGCGAGTGTTTCTCGTCGTGCGTTGTTGAAAACCGGCGCCGCGCTCTCGGGCGCTGCGCTTTTGTCGCCAGTAACGTCATTGCCTGCCTACGCAGTCGGGGAGCAGCCTCCGATCGGAACGTGGCCCGCCGGTTCGTCCGGCAATTCGGTATTCATCGGCATCGCGGTGCCGCGCACCGGCGCTTATGCGGTGCAGGGCGAGGACGAACTCAAGGGCTGGCAGCTCGCCGTTGAGCACATCAACGAAGGTCACGAGCTGATCCGCAAGATCTCTCCGAAGACCAAGAAGGGCGTGCTCGGCAAGGAAGTGAAATACGGCGTCGCCGACTCCGCCGCCAAGCCGAATCAGGCGGTCCAGGCCCAGCAGCGCTTCATCACCGAGAACAAGGCGGTGCTGATGACCGGCTCGACATCGAGCGCGGTCGCGGTGGCGCTCAACAAGCTCGCCCAGCGCGAGAAGGTGCTTTACGTCGCCGGCATCTCCGGTTCAAACGACACCACCGGCAAGGACTGCGTCCGCTACGGCTTCCGCCAGAACTTCTTCGGTCAGACCGCTGCCGCGGCCATTGGGCCGGTGCTGGTCAAGACCTTCGGGAAGAACAAGAAGGCGGCCTATATGACGCCTGACTACACCTATGGTCATACCGTCACCAAGTCGATGGAGGATTATCTCAAAACCGCTGGTTGGACCACGGTGACCAACCAGGTCTCGCCGCTCGGCGCTCCGGACTTCAGCTCCTACCTGGTCAATATCGCCAATTCCGGCGCCGACGTTCTCATCAACGTCAACTGGGGCCGTGACGCGGTTCTGTCGATCCAGCAGGCGCAGAAGTTCGGCATCTTCGACAAGATGAAACTGGCTGTGCCTTACCAGATTCCTTACCTTGCTCCGGAAGTGGGCGGTGGCTTGCTGGCCGGCGTTTACGCCGCGACCGACTATTGGTGGACGCTTGAGGACAAGTATCCGCTCGCCAAGATGTTCAACGACGCCTTCGTGAAGAAGTTCGGCCATCATCCGGAGTGGGGCGCCGAAAACGCTTACGTCAGCTTCGCGCACTGGGCCCGTATGGTCGAAACGGCCGGCACCTTCTATCCGCCGGACGTCATCAAGGCCTACGAGAAGGAAGAGGTCATCCCGTCGCTGATCGGTGACGTGCATTATCGCAAGGAAGACCACCAGTGCATCCGCCCGGTGATCATCGTCAAGGGCAAGGCGCCCAAGGACATGAAGAACAAGGAAGACTTCTGGGAGGTCGTGGAAGTCGTTCCGGGCGCAGGGCTGATGCAGAAGCCGGATGCCTTCGGCTGCAATCTCGGCGACTACACCTGATCTGAGGCGCTCATTGCTCCGCTCATCTCCCGTATCCGGGTCCGGCTTTGCCGGCCTCGGATACGGGGACGAGCGAGCGGGTAACATTCCCTCCGACCTTCTGACGAATGTAATT
>DATAIA010000334.1:0-3101 GCA_036262895.1 Xanthobacteraceae bacterium | reverse complement strand
CTATGGCGGCCTGCGGGCGGCAAAAGTTGCGCGCGCCTTGCAGCAGGACCAAGGCATCATTATCGCGGGAATCGTTATGGTCTCGCCGCTGATCGATGGCGCGTTGGTGTTTGGCGCCGATCGGTTTGCGCTTGGCGCGGCGTTGCAGCTTCCCTCGCTTGCGGCAACCGAACTCGAACGGCGCGGTGCATTGAAGCTCGACGCGGTGGCAGCCGCCGAGCAATTCGCAATGACAGAATATCTGACAACGCTTGCAGGCCGGCCGCCACAAGGCGATGCGGCACGCGCCTTCTATGGCAAGGTCGCCGACATGACCGGCATGCCGGTTGACACCGTGGAGAAACAGCGCGGGTTTATCAGGCGCGCCTACGTGAAGCGCCTGCGCGAAGCGAAGGGTGAAATTGTGAGCTCGTATGACGCGAGCTTCGCATCGGCCGATCCATTTTCGGATACCGACGGTCGAGACGGTGAAGACCCCGTGCTTGATGGATTTACGCGGGCATTAGGCGGCGCATTTGTAGGCTATGCGCGCGACGAACTCGGCTTCAAGACCGACATCACTTACAATCTTCTGGCGCACGACGTAAATCGCAAATGGGATTGGCACAGCGATGGCGGCACACGCTCATTGCCGAGCGCAAGCGGCGATTTGCGCGAACTGCTTTCTGTTACTCCGTCATTCAAGCTTTTGGTCGCCCATGGCTATAGCGATTTGGTGACACCTTACGCGGCAAGCCGGTATGTGCTCGACCATCTGCCCCCGATCGGAGCCTCCGGCCGGGTTGCGCTCAAGCTCTATCCTGGGGGGCACATGCTCTACTTGAATCCGTCGTCACGCTCCGCGCTGACAGCGGATGCAAGAGCGTTTTATGGCGTGACGCTCGAGTGAAAGACTTCGGGCGTTTATGAGATTGAGTTAGTGTATCGGTTACCATAGGGATGAGGGTGCGACCAATGTCGCCGCCAATAATTGGCGTAGCGGAATCTATGCTGAACATTTTCCTAAGCGCGACTAATCCCTTGCGAGAACGTGGAAAATTTTCCACTTAATTCCACAAAGCTGCATATTTATTGAACATGTACTTGTGGCTGCCGGCCCGAGTAAGGTGTTTTCTGCAATGCTTTTAAAGTTTTAAAAAATATTCACGGCGATTATGTCCCGATTATTTTGGGGCGAATCTCAATGTTGGGAACTAGGCGCTTTCAGGCATTTTTTCTTGCTTGTGTGTTCGTCCTCGTCGCCGCGTCAACCGTCGTTGCTCATTCTGAGGTTGGCACGCGGTCTGAAGCGATGGCGATGGTGAAGCGCGTTCAAGAGATGTTCAAGGTCAAAGGACGTGATGCTACTTTCCAGGCTGTGCTCGATAAGTCCACGCCGGAGTTTCATGACCGGGATCTTTATCCCTTCATTTATGACATGACCGGAACGTGCGTTTCGCACGGCGCGCGCCCAGCCTTGGTTGGAAAAAATCTGATCTCGTTGAAAGACCAAGATGGAAAATACCTCATTCGTGAATTGATCAGCACGGCGAAGGAGGGCGGTTGGCTCGATTACAAATGGCCGAATCCTGTGACCAATAAGATTGAAGATAAATCAAGTTATGTCGAGATGCTGGGTAAGGATTATTTCGTTGGTGTCGGAATCTACCGGGCGACACGTCGATAAGACATGGATACGATCATCGTAATCAACTGATTTGCAAATAAATGCTCAAACTTCTCCAAAATATTCCCATTCGCGTGAAGGCGTTCGCAGCCTCAGCGGTATTATTTATTTGCGTTATGGGATTGGGTCTGAACGCTCTCTATACGCTTGATCAATCCGCAAACGGCGTGAACGTTCTTTCGAATAGTGCGCTGCCAAAGCAGCGAAATATCTCTTCGCTTTCACAGGATATAATCAGCGCGCACGTGAAGATTTTTCGATACGTGAGCTGGGCAAGCAACGGTGTAACACCGATTTTGCTCAAATCACTTGCCTCAGAAGTTCTTTTAGACTTTTCCGCGCTTGAAAAGCGGATCAATGCGCTTGTGGAGCGTAGAGATATGTCTGCGGGCGAGCGCGAATTTGCCGACGACCTGCTGCAAAAATGGAAAATTTATATCAAAGCAGCAAAGGATGTGATCGATGTCGGCAACACTGATGCGCCGATGGCGACAATGATGCTGGGCGGCACGGATGACGACTTCCAGAATATCGCCGCGGATTTGCAACGGATCTCGAGCATGGTCTCCGATCAGACGGTCGGAGTAGCGGAAGAGCTTGCAAGCAAAGCTGCAGGCAACACGCAAATTCTTGCCATTAGCGGGTTTGTCGGCATTGTTTTCAGTTTTGCCGTTGCAATGATGGTTGGCCGATCAATCGTCAGGCCGATTCAATCCGTGACCAAGGCAATGACGGAAATTTCGTTCGGCAATTTTGACGTCGATATTGGATACCGCGGCCGACGGGATGAAGTCGGCCAGATGGTGAATGCGATTACGACATTCCGTGAAAACACGCTGCGTCACGCGGGCTTGCTGAAGCTGCGCGAGCAAGAACTGCGGACGCAAAACCTTCGTTTCGAGGCCGCCCTCGACAACATGTCTCAAGGGCTGAGCGTGTATGACGGATCGCAGCGTCTGATCGTTTGTAACGAACGCTATGCCCAGCTATGCGGGCTTTCGGAAGATGTGTTGACGCCCGGTATCACGTTGCGTGAAGTCCTGCAGCTTCGCGCCAAGAATGGTACGTTCAGGTGGGCCGAGCCGCATGCGCCCTTCGATATTGATAGGGCTCTCCAGGATACATTGGAAATGTGCACCAAGGGGGAGCCTTGGACGCGCACCCTGAACCTTGTTGATGGTCGAATCATTTCCATTTCCTTCCAGCCAATGCCGGATAACGGATGGGTGGCAACGCATGAGGATGTGACGGAGCGGCAGCAAGCCGAAGCCCGGATTAAGCATCTTGCGCATCATGATGCGCTAACCGACCTGCCGAACCGTTTGCTATTGCGCGAGCAGCTTGAAAACGCGTTGGCTTCGACCGCGCAGAGCGAAACCTTGGCGGTGGTGCTGCTTGATCTCGATCATTTCAAGGACGTCAACGACACGCTGGG
>DATAIA010000333.1:0-3654 GCA_036262895.1 Xanthobacteraceae bacterium | reverse complement strand
GTGACGTTGTTCGCAAGCGGGGATTCCGAGACATCGGCCAAACTTGTTCAAAGCGTCCCGGAGGGGCTCAGGCTGGGAGGGATTCGTGATCATACCGCCAGCCTGCTGGTCATGCTGGACGCTGTGCGCCGCCACGCACGCGAGTTCGATATCATCCATTTCCATATCGACCTCCTTCAGTTCCCCCTATTCAGGGAATCCCGGGAGAAATGTCTGACTACGCTCCACGGACGGCTCGACCTCGCCGATTTCCATCCGGTTTACAGCGCCTTTACGTCCATGCCGCTGGTTTCGATTTCCGCGAGCCAGCGAGGGCCGCTGCCGCTTGCGAATTGGCTGGCTACTATTCAACACGGCTTGCCGCCGGGGAGTGCCCCTGTCGACACCAAAGCGCGCGGCTATCTGGCATTCCTCGGTCGGATCGCGCCCGAGAAGCGGCCGGACCGGGCGATAGAGATAGCCAGGAAGGCTGGGTTGCCGCTGAAGATCGCCGCGAAGGTCGATGCCGCCGACAAAGAGTATTTCGAACATGTCATTCGACCTCAACTGGATCACCCATTGATCGAATTCATTGGGGAAATAGACGATCAACAGAAGCGGCAGTTTCTCGGCGACGCATTGGCTCTTCTGTTTCCGATCGATTGGCCAGAGCCATTCGGCCTGGTCATGATCGAAGCTATGCGCGAGGGCACGCCAGTCGTTGCTTGGCGGCGGGGCTCTGTCGCCGAGGTGGTCGATGACGGTGTCACAGGTTTTGCCGTGGAGTCTATCGATGAAGCAGTGCATGCGCTGGGTTTGGCCCTGGCCTTGGACCGAAAGTCGATTCGAACCCGCTTCGAAGAGCGGTTCACCGTTTCCCGGATGGCCGAGAATTACCTCACGGCGTATGACCACTTGCTCAACGGCGTTGATATTGTCGACTCTAACGTCCGCTCGTCCGCGCATGTCGCGATCAAAAGCGTGCCAGACCCTTTGATTGCCTCCGCGTAGAGGCCATACAGAAACTTTGCTGTCGTCACTGGATTTATGACGACGCGCCTCGGATATGAAACATGCACGACCCTGCAACACTGGACACAGCCGCCGAAGAGATCGGGGCAACAGCCTCTTTGACGGACCGACCTTTGCACAATCTAAAGGATGGCGAAGCTTTCGCTGTTCTGGATAGCCGCGGTGATTTCGGAAGACGGCCGGGTACAGCGGAGGGGCTGTTCTTTCGAGACACCCGGTTTCTTTCTTATTTCGAATTGCGTTTGGATGGCAAAAAGCTGCAATTGCTCAGCTCGACTACGCATGACGACAAAGCGACCTTGTCGGTGAATCTTACAAACCCGGACCTCCGATCGGGAGAGGATAGTCTTGCAAGGGAGACGATCTTCGTCGAACGCACAAAATTCCTCTGGAAGGGGACCCTGTACGAGCGCCTGAGGGTGAAGAATTTCGCGTCCGTGGCGCGACGACTCCGGTTTGATTATCTGTTCGACGCCGATTTTCACGACCTGTTTGAAGTCAGGGGAGTACGGCGCAACGCGCGCGGCTGCATGTCAACTCGTGTGGTTGCTCCCGATCGCGTTGAATTTCATTATCTCGGGCTCGACGGGATCGGCCGGCGGACTTTGGTTGGCTTCACCCCGCGCCCCGTTGTTCTCGAAGTTGGGGGTGCGCGAGTTGATCTGGTTCTCTCTCCGGGCAGAGCGGCGTCGATATTCTCGACGATCGCGTGTCGCGAAGAGGAGGTTGAAGATCTTGCGGGTGTGGCTCAGACCGGTCCGGATTTCTTCCGTGCCTATCGCAGCAGCAGGCGAAGCAGACGCAGGATGACATCCGACATGGCGACGATCGAGAGTTCGAGCGAGCTGTTCAACGAGGTCGTGTGTCGCGCGGCTTCGGATGTCTACACGCTCGTAACTTCGACCGAATGCGGACCGTATCCGTTCGCGGGAATTCCATGGTTCAGCACGGTTTTTGGGCGCGATGGCATTTTCACCGCAATGTTCATGTTGTGGACCGATGCGTCGCTTGCGCGCGGGGTGCTGCGTATGCTGGCGGCAACCCAAGCCGTCGAGATTGATGCCAAAGCTGACGCTCAGCCCGGCAAAATTCTTCATGAGTTGCGGCACGGGGAAATGGCAAATCTCGGCGAAGTCCCCTTCCGCCGCTACTACGGGAGTGTCGATGCGACTCCGCTCTTCGTGATGCTTGCCGGGATGTACCTAGACACGACGGGCGATCTAAGAACGATCAATGATATCTGGCCTAATATCGAGCGGGCCCTAAGCTGGCTCGATATCTACGGCGATTGCGACGGCGATGGTTTTGTCGAGTACCAGCCGGGCGGCAACGAGAGCCTCGCAAACCAAGGATGGAAGGACTCTCAAGATTCCGTTTTTCACGCCGACGGTTCGGACGCTGAAGGGCCGATCGCCTTGTGCGAGGTTCAAGGCTATGTGTTTGCGGCGAAACGGGCCGGGGCGCAACTCGCAAGGAGGCTAGGGTGCGAGGAGCTGGCCATCAGGCTGTCGAGCGAGGCCGAAGCCTTGCGCATCCGGTTCGAGGCGCAGTTCTGGGATGAGGAGATGGGTACTTACATCCTGGCGCTCGATGGCAAAAAACGGCCCTGTCGGGTGCGTGCGTCCAATGCGGGCCATGCGCTGTTCACGGGCATAGCGTCGCCGGAGAGGGCACGGCGCGTGGCCGACCACCTCATGGGTCGGGATGGTTTCAGTGGCTGGGGCATCCGAACGCTTGCCCAAGGCGAAGCCCGGTATAACCCATTATCGTATCACAATGGCTCGGTCTGGCCTCACGACAATGCGGTGATTGCGCTCGGCTTTGCTCGGTACGGTCTCAAGACGGAGACTGTCCGCGTTTTTGAAGGTCTTTTTGACGCAGCGAGACACCAAGAGCTGCGACGTCTGCCGGAGTTGTTTTGTGGCCTTATTAGACGTCCTCGGCGCGAGCCGACTCCCTATCCTGTAGCATGTTCTCCGCAAGCTTGGGCCGCTGCCGCGGTATATGCCGTTCTCGGCGCTTGCTTGGGCTTAGAGAAGTCGTATGCAGACAATGAAATTCGGCTTCGCGATCCTCTCCTGCCTGATTTTATCGATGAGGTCGTCCTTCGCAATGTACACCTTGGAGAATCGCGGGCGGATTTGAAAATGCATCGCTACGGCAGCGATGTGGCGATGACAGTGCTATCGCGGCGGGGCACAGCTAAGTTTATCGTCGCGAAATGACCGTGGCAGCGGCGACTCTCGATTTGCCAGTGTAGCGCGGCGACCCTTAGACGTCGACTCGTGGGACCGAAGCAAATGGAGAGGGAAAGAGGCTAGGACGGCACGTGGTGGGGGGACGGCGCGCAACCAATCCAGCCTCAACGACACCGGCTTGGAACGTCAATCCGTCGATCTATGACGCCGACGCGCTGCCAGCCTGATTCTTCAACGGAGGTGCCTCGGGCTATGCGGCTTACACGCGAGAGCCTCGATATGAGGGGTGAGAGTTCGTTGAGCATGCCTTTGCAGCTTTGGGACACCCCGGGCGGTCGGAATCAAGGACTCCCGGCCCGGTCGCAGAAGACGTAGACCCCAGCGGCATACCCATCTAACTTCGCACTTCGGCAGATTGCTTCTAGCTATCACGCGGCGCAGGAGC
>DATAIA010000332.1:0-5073 GCA_036262895.1 Xanthobacteraceae bacterium | reverse complement strand
TTTTTATATTCCACCGGATCATTGACTTTGGACCTGGCAACCCAATAGGCGGGCATTTATTTCTCCCGTGTTGCAGATTTGGCCGATCTTAAACGCCGATGCGGGCCGTTGCCATGCCGCAGGCTTAGTCTGGAAGCCGTGCACAAGCTTGCTTAAATCTATGCGGGGGCAAGACGGGCTAGAAGGTTGTTCGCTCTTGGCTATTGACGTTTCCGGGGCAGCCTCGGATAGACTTGGGCCAGACAAAGCAGCGGAGCGGAGCTTCGCCTCGGCAGTGCGATTCTTGCGCTGCCGCAATAGGCTCGCCTCAGTTCTTGTTACGGGAACTGAGAATAAGGCCGATATTGGGAGATAGCCATGACGTACGTGACTGAAGAAAACCTGACAGGCATCGTCCTCGATCGCTGGAAGCAAATTCCCGATCCGCGGCTTCGCACCATCATGCAATCATTGGTCAAACATCTGCATGGTTTTGTGCGCGAGATTGAACCAACCGAGCAGGAATGGGTTTCCGCGATCGAGTGGCTCACGCAAACCGGAAAGATGTGCACCGATAAGCGTCAGGAATTTATTCTGGCTTCGGACGTCCTCGGCGTAAGCATGCTGGTCGATGCGATCAATCATCGCCTGCCTACAGGAGCCACACCAACAACCGTGACCGGTCCGTTTCACATTGAGGACTCGCCTGAAATCGCGACCGGCGCCAACATGGCCGAAGGCGCGCCCGGCGAGCCATGCTTTATCGTTGGGACGGTGCGCGGTCTTGATGGCGAGCCGATTGCAAATGCGGTGCTCGATATCTGGCAGACCGATGGTGACGGTATTTACGAAGCGCAACGCGACGGCGATGGTCCCTGGATGCGCGGCATCTATCATTCCGGAGCGGATGGATCCTATTCGGTGCGCACGGTTACGCCGATCGGCTATACGATCCCCATGGACGGTACTGTCGGCGCGCTCATGGAACGCACCGACATCTCTCATATGCGGCCTTCGCACATCCATTTCCTTGTCGAAGCGCCCGGTTACGAGCGGATCATCACGCATCTGTTCCAGAACGGCGATCCCTACATCGAAACCGACGTCGTTTATGGCGTGAAGAAAGAACTGATTGTTGATTTCCAGCACATGCCCCCGGGACGCGCCCCCGGTGGCGAAGTTGTCAACACGCCATACCATGTCGTCAGGTACGACTTCGTGCTGAAGAAGTCTGCTCAAGCGGCAACAAAGCAAAAAGCCACCGCGTCGTAACCGTCACGTCGGATTGTCGCAACGGCGCGATCATCGCAGGGGTGGCGCACCGTTTGTAGATGCATGACGTCTCGACCGATGCGCGGCCGGCCGCCTGCCGGAGAATATGGAGATATCGAAGGTATGAACGTTCCGCACCACTCGACGGATTGGTCCTTGCAAAAATTTGGCGTCGGGCAATCCGTGCCGCGCACCGAAGATCCGCGCCTGGTTCGCGGCCAGGGAAATTACACCGACGATCTCAACCTGCCCGGTCAGGCCTATGCGGCAATCGTGCGCAGTCGCCACGCGCATGGGGCCATTCGAAAAATCGACATGAGTGCTGCCCGTGCCATGCCGGGCGTTCTAGGTGTGTTTACCGGCGCCGATCTCGATGCCGCAGGATTTGGCACCTTCAACTGCATCATACCGTTCAAGAACCACGATGGTTCGCCGATGCGCATACCGCGCCGAACGGCGCTGGCCACCGGCAGAGTTCGCTGTGTTGGAGACCCGGTTGCCTTTGTCGTTGCGGAAACTGCCTTGCAGGCGAAAGACGCCGCCGAAGCCGTAGAGCTTGAGATCGAGCCGCTTCCCGCTGTCATCAAGGCAAGCGAAGCGGCGAAACCCGGCGCACCGCTTTTGTACGACGATGTGCCCGACAACGTCGTGCTTAATTATCATTATGGTGACACCGAGAAGGTCACGGCTGCGTTCAAGAATGCAGCTCATGTGACGCGTCTTAATCTTCTTAACAGCCGCCTCGTTATAAACGCGATGGAGCCGCGTGCCGCGATTGGCGTCTACGACGCGGCAGCCGAACATTGGACACTGCACACCGGCTGTCAGGGAGCATTCGGCCTACGCGGCCAGTTGGCCAACGATATCCTGCGTGTGCCGCCGGAAAAAGTCCGCGTGTTGACCGGCAATGTCGGCGGCTCGTTCGGCTTAAAAGCCGCGGTTTTTCCAGAATATGTCTGCGTGCTGCACGCGGCACGCAAATTTGGCCGCCCGGTGAAATGGACCGCGGACCGTTTCGAGAGCTTCGTGTCCGATCATCACGGTCGAGATCAAGAGTTTTTTGGAGAACTCGCGCTTGATGCCAAGGGCCGCTTTCTGGCGGTGCGCTTTACCGGCTACGGAAACATGGGCTCCTATGTTGCCACTGTTTCACCGCTGTTGCCGACGCTCAACATCGTCAAGAATTCGGTCAGCGTCTATCGCATGCCGTTGATTGAAGTATCGACCAAGTGCGTGGTGACCAATACCATTTTGGTCAGCGCGTATCGCGGCGCCGGGCGTCCTGAAGGCAACTACTATATGGAGCGCCTGATCGATGCCGCCGCTGCGGAGATGAAAATCGACCGTATTGCATTGCGTCGGCGCAATCACATCCGGCCAAGCCAAATGCCTTATGTCGCAGCATCAGGCATGACCTACGACAGCGGCGATTTTCCAGCCGTGTTTTCACGCGCCATTGAACTCGCCGATTGGAGCGGCTTCAAGCAGCGCCGCCGCGAAAGCCGCAAGCGCGGCAAACTGCGCGGATTCGGTGTCGGTAGCTATCTCGAAGTCACCGCGCCGCCAAACAAAGAGATGGGCGGCATTCGTTTTGAAGCCAACGGGACCGTAACCATCATCACCGGCACGCTTGACTGCGGGCAAGGTCATACCTCCCCGCTCGCCCAAGTCCTCAGCGAGCGGCTGGGTGTCCCGTTTGATCGCATTCGCCTGCTGCAGGGCGACAGCAATGAGCTGATTTTCGGCGGAGGTGTCGGCGGCTCTCGTTCGATAATGGCAAGCGGCACGGCTCTCGTCGGGGCAGCCGATCAGGTGATCGAGCGCGGCAAACAGATTGCCGGGTTCGTCCTGGAAGCGGCCGTCGGGGATATCGAATTCACCCAGGGACAATTCCGCATTGCCGGAACCGATCGCGCAGTCAGCGTCATGGAGATTGCCGAGAAGATTCGCTCGGGCCTCAAACTGCCCGAGGATGTTCCCCAATCACTCGACGTCCAGCATTTAAGTTCTCCCATTCCTTCAGCGTTTCCTAACGGCTGTCACGTTGCCGAGGTGGAAATCGACATCGAAACCGGCGTGACGTCCGTGGTGAAATATCTGTCCGTCAATGATTTCGGAACGCTGGTCAATCCGATGCTGGTCGAAGGCCAGGTGCATGGCGGCACCGTGCAGGGCATTGGCCAGGCAATTATGGAAACCGCGGTCTACGACGCAGACGGCCAGTTATTGACCGGTTCGTTCATGGACTATGCAATGCCTCGCGCGATGGACGCGCCCAGCTTTACGTTCGTCAGCCTTCCGGCGCCGACCAAAAGCAATCCGCTCGGCGTAAAAGGTTGCGGTGAAGCGGGCTGCGCCGGCTCGCTGACGTCTGTGACGAACGCCATTGCCGACGCACTCTCTGAATACGGCATTCACGATATGGAAATGCCGGCGACCCCAGCGCGCGTGTGGGGCGCAATTCAAGCGGCAAAGCATAGCCAATCGGCAGGTGAGAAAATCTGAGGGCCTCATCCTTCGAGGACGCCGCTTTCAGCGGCTCCTCAGGATGAGGAACAAAGTTCAATGCTTCGAACCTCATCCTGAGGAGGCTGCCAAAGGCAGCCGTCTCGAAGGATGAGGCCACCAATCAAAGCTCTCACAGATGGCTGATGGCGCGTACCTCTACATCTTAGAATGCAGTGACGGCAGTTATTACACAGGCACAACGCGCAATAGTCTTGAACACAGACTCAGTGAGCACAATTCTAGTCATTTCAGCGGATATACAGCGACGAAACGGCCTGTGACGCTGGTCTACTCTCAATGGTTTGATCGAATTACCGACGCTATTGAGGCAGAACGAAAAGTGAAGGGTTGGTCGCGAGCAAAGAAGCAGGCGCTTATTCAGGGAGATTTTGCCGGGTTACGTGCGTTGTCTGCACGACATCAGCCATTTAACAAAAAGCCGAAAAATACGATGGCCTCATCCTTCGAGACGCCGCTTTCAGCGGCTCCTCAGGATGAGGAATGAGGTCGGTCGCAGAAACAAGAGCTCGGCAGACAAAGAAGTCAAACCTCATCCTGAGGAGGCCGCGACAGCGGCCGTCTCGAAGGGTGAGGCCATCAATCAAAGCTCTCACTTAGCTCATCGGCCTGAAATCATCCGCATCAGCACGCGATCGCGTTGAATGAAGTGATGAAACAGCGCTCCCCCAATATGCGCGCATAGCAAAGCGGCAAGTGCGAAGCCGACATATGTGTGAATGGTCGACATCTGTTCGGAGAAAAGTCGATCCTCGCGCCATACCGGCGGCAGTTCGAACAAACCAAACACGATCATGGGCGCGCGATAAGCCGATACGGAGATCCAACCGATCATCGGCTGGATGGTCAGTAAAGCATAGAGCATCCCATGCACGCTTTCCGCCACCATTTTTTGAGCGGCAGGGATTTCGGACGGCAATGGAAGCGGAGGATGAGCGAGACGGTAGACCGCTCTTACCACCATAAGAGGTACGAGCACGGCGCCGAGCGAGCGATGAAAGTTGAACAGCCAATCCTGCAGTGGGCCGCCGCTGACACGAGCCATAACAATACCAACCGGAATTAAGGTCAGCACCAGGGCAGCCGTCACCCAGTGGAACGTGCGGGCTAGGCGCGTGTAAGCGGGAATTTCAAATCGGCCCTTTGCATTGGTCATATCCAGCATGGGGGCGTCAGTTATTGCGGACTTATGCCGGTTTCAGCATCGGCGGTTTCCGAAAGCGCCGCCAACAGATGATCAAGTTGGTGACCGGCGCGCGTCGCCTTTGCCGTCAAATAACGCCGGTTATCCGCATT
>DATAIA010000331.1:0-2586 GCA_036262895.1 Xanthobacteraceae bacterium | reverse complement strand
ATTCCGGGCGAGCAGGTCGACGGCATGGATGTGCGTGCGGTGACTGCTGCCGGCGAGAAAGCAATTCAATGGTGTCGTGCCGGTAAAGGTCCGTACATCCTTGAAATGATGACCTACCGGTATCGCGGCCACTCCATGTCGGATCCTGCGAAATATCGCTCGAAGGAAGAAGTGCAAAAGATGCGCACCGAACATGACCCGATCGAGCAGGTTCGTGCGCGCCTGATTTCAAATAAAATGGCTGATGAGGACGATCTCAAGAAGATCGACGCTAAAGTGCGCGATATCGTCAACGAATCCGCTGAGTTTGCAACCAACGAGCCCGAACCCGATCCATCGGAACTCTACACCGACATTTTACGGTGAGCTTGGAGCCTGCAATGGTCGTTGCGGCAAAACTGATGGTCGTTCTGGGAATTGCGGGTGCGGTCGCGAGTTGGGTCGTTGGCAGCCTGTGCTATGCGCGCGGCAATGCAAGCTGGATCCAAATCGTATGTTGGCCTTTCACCGGCAATCAACTGAACAATCATAATGCTACGCTGAACAAGGCGCGCGTTGCGCTCATCGCTTGCATCTTGGTTGCCGTATCGGCGACCTCGATCGCAACCAATCTCTCTCGGTTATCACGTTAATTCCAAGGACGCCCATGCCGATCCAAGTGTTGATGCCTGCACTGTCGCCCACGATGGAGAAGGGAAACCTTGCCAAATGGGTCAAACATGAGGGCGATAAGATCAAGGCCGGGGATGTTATCGCCGAGATCGAGACCGACAAGGCGACGATGGAAGTCGAGGCCGTTGACGAGGGGACGCTCGGCAAAATTCTTATTCCCGAAGGTACCGCCGATGTGGCGGTGAATACGCCAATCGCAATGATTTTGAACGATGGCGAAGATGCAGGCACCTTGCAAAAAACAGCGCCGGTTGTAGCCGAGCGTGCAGCGGAATCCGCGCCACCGGCCCCGCAGCCTGCTGCTGCCGCTGCGCCGAAACCGGCTATTGTTGCCGCGCCTCAGCCTGTGGTGGTTGCCGAACCGGGGGTGCCGGAAGGCACCGAGATGGTGACCATGACCGTGCGCGAGGCCTTGCGCGACGCCATGGCTGAAGAAATGCGCCGTGATGAAGCGGTATTCGTGATCGGCGAGGAGGTCGCTGAATATCAGGGGGCCTACAAAGTCACCCAAGGCTTATTGCAGGAGTTTAGCAACCGTCGCGTGATCGACACTCCCATCACAGAACATGGTTTTGCGGGACTTGGTGTTGGCGCCGCGCTTGCCGGGCTCAAGCCGGTCGTCGAGTTCATGACGTTCAACTTCGCCATGCAGGCGATTGACCAAATCATCAACTCCGCAGCAAAGACACTTTATATGTCCGGCGGACAGATGGGATGCTCCATCGTATTTCGTGGTCCCAATGGTGCCGCTGCCCGCGTCGCTGCCCAACACAGCCAGGATTACTCGGCCTGGTATTCGCATATACCTGGGTTGAAGGTGGTCGCGCCGTTTACTGCGGCTGATGCGAAGGGACTGCTTAAAGCCGCAATCCGCGATCCCAATCCGGTCATTTTCCTGGAGAATGAAATCCTTTATGGGCAGTCATTCCCAGTACCGAAGCTTGACGATTTCGTGTTGCCGATTGGCAAAGCGAAAGTCGCGCGCCCAGGCAATCATGTCACGCTTGTCGCGTGGTCATACGGCATGAGCTACGCGCTGAAGGCGGCGGATGAACTGGCCAACTCGCACAACATCGAGGCGGAAGTGATCGATTTGCGCACGCTTCGGCCGATGGATACTGAAACCATTGTAGCGTCCGTGAAAAAGACGGGGCGCCTGGTCACCATCGAAGAGGGCTGGCAACAAAGCGGCGTCGGGGCCGAGATTGCCGCACGCGTAATGGAGCACGCATTTGATTATCTCGATGCGCCAGTGATGCGCGTCAGCGGCAAGGATGTGCCGATGCCGTACGCAGCAAATCTGGAGAAGCTGGCACTTCCATCGATTGCTGAGATCGTCGAAACCGCAAAAGCTCTCTGTTATAGGTGAACAATATGTCCAAGAATCCTTACATGGAATTGTCTATTCCTCCCGCGGCTGCCGAAACCGGGGGGGTCGAAGTTCTGCGAGCAGCAATTGTCGATCAAAGCATGGCGACGTCGATCCGCCGTGCTACGGATGATCCCGCTGCCTGGGGCTTGCTGCTCGGTGTGATCGCTCGTCAAGTCGCGCAGATCTACGCGAAGGAATCCGACATGACCGAGGCTGCAGCTCTTGAACGTATCCGGACAATGTTTGAAGCCGAGATCAGTTCAAGCAACGATGTCGGCGATGTTGCGCCGGTGAGCTAAATATCTAAGGGTTCGCCCAATGCCTATTAATATACTGATGCCCGCACTGTCGCCCACGATGGAAAAGGGCAATCTGGCAAAATGGCTGAAGAAAGAAGGCGAGGCGATCAAGCCGGGCGATGTAATTGCCGAGATTGAAACCGACAAGGCAACGATGGAAGTCGAAGCGGTTGATGAAGGCGTCCTGGCAAAAATACTTGTTCCGGAAGGAACGGCGGATGTTCCAGTTAATCAATTGATTGC
>DATAIA010000330.1:0-1532 GCA_036262895.1 Xanthobacteraceae bacterium | reverse complement strand
GGCCGCACCGCCGCGCGGCCGAATAGCCGGGCGCCGCCTTCAACCTACCCCAGAGTGCGCACGCTCGGCTATTTGCTAATAGGCGGTGTTTATCATTCTTTCCAGCGATTCAAGGCCGCTGCATGCTGCCGATGGGGCCGGTGATCGCATCCCGGCCATGGTTATGCGCGACGTTTGCCGCATTGCACTGGCATAACGCCGCAATGAATAGCTCGCGGCTGGGACCGAAATGGCTCCTGCTCTGCCTCGCCTGCGTGTTGCTGTCGGCCTGCGCCGGCAAAGGCCCGGGCGAGCAAATTGCCGATATGCCGCACTGGATGGGCGGCGAGCCTGAGGGTGTCCCGCCTCGGCGCGGCACGCCGGAATACGAGGCCTGGACGGCCGCGCGCGCACAAGAAGCCGGACGTCCAAAGACGGGCAATCCCAAATAGAACCCCCTCACCCCTGTTAGGCCGCCAACTCCGCGCCCCGGATGCACATTCGGCTGTGCACACTTGCTTCCGGCCATTGCGGTGAATCGGCGGCTCAGAAAGAGTTGTGAATGTAATTGCGCGAGGAGCGTGGGATGCCTGGGCAGCACGCCGAATTCGACTATGGAAGGTATCGTCGGTTGCTGGCCGAGGCTGTCGACGATCGCAAGAGGCTGGCGTTTATCAACCTGCTGATTGAAGAACGCGCCAGGGAGCGGCTCGAAGCTCAGCGCGCGTCCGATCGGGTGGCCATTACCCTGGCGACGATCACGACGGTGCTTTCGTCATCGCCGGGTTGACCCGAGGACCCGCGGCACGTTCATTCCGGATGATCGTTGGACATCGCAGCGAAGCTCACGCCAATCCGATTTTTCTGAATCCATACGACGCGGCAATCGCGAACCGAGGAGTCCTTCGCGACGACCAGCCGAAAGTGCGGCGGTACGAAAGCCGGATTCTCAACGTCAATGGCTGCGCCTTCGACCGAAATGTTGCGGATTGTGCAGCTCATCACCGATCCGCCCGCTGACACATACCCAGGTTCGCTAATTTCGGTTCGCGGATGCTTTCGTTTTTCTTCCATTGGCTTTGCCTTGAATGAGCTGTCGCGGGCAGACCTTAGCGGCAAAGGTTAAAGGAATTAACCCGCCACCCCGTCCAATTGGCGAAGCCTGGAGCAATCAGGCCCATCCGAGCTTTCCGTTCGCGGCATCGACAGGGTGGCACTCGCGGCACCGTCGGGGTGGCCCGGCCCCCCGCCGGTTAGGGCAATGTGAGCCAAGCAAACCGGCGTCTTTGGGAAAGCCGGATGTGCCGTTGCCACCTATTCCCCAAGCATTTACTTATGTTGGCTGCAGGTCGTCGTGCAGATCCCGGGAACTGGCCGTCACTGCGACACTCTCTGTTTGCCTGAGTTGCCATGCTGGTGGCTCCCTGGAGGGTAGGCTCAACATTTTGAAATCATCGACGCTTGGGATCATCTGCGCCGATGGCGATCTCACTTTCGTAAGGAGCGAAGCGATGCCACTGGGTACCCTGCAACATTTCACGATCGAACCGTCT
>DATAIA010000329.1:0-14195 GCA_036262895.1 Xanthobacteraceae bacterium | reverse complement strand
TATCTGTTCGGAGCGATGGGAATGACTGCTGTCGGCCGTGCCGCCAGCGCCATCGTCGAAGAGGTGCGTCGTCAGTTCAAAGAAAAGCCGGGCATCATGACCTACAAGGACAAGCCCGACTACGGCCGCGCTGTCGATATGCTGACCAAAGCAGCGATCAAGGAAATGATCATTCCCTCGCTGCTGCCCGTGCTCTCGCCAATCGTTGTTTATTTCGCGATCTTCTTTATCGCAGGCGGTGGCGCGGCGGGTAAGTCGGCGGCTTTCTCTGCCGTTGGTGCCATGTTGCTTGGCGTGATCGTGACCGGTCTCTTCGTCGCGATCTCCATGACGTCCGGTGGCGGCGCCTGGGACAACGCCAAAAAGTACATCGAGGACGGTCATTACGGCGGCAAGGGTTCCGAAGCTCACAAGGCCGCTGTGACTGGCGATACGGTTGGCGATCCCTACAAGGATACAGCGGGTCCTGCCGTCAATCCGATGATCAAGATCACCAACATTGTGGCGCTTCTGCTTCTGGCGGTGCTGGCTCACCAGCTCTGACGAGCGGAGCGCTCGAAAAAGAAAAACCCCGCGGCGTTGCCGCGGGGTTTTTTATTTGGAGCCTTGTCAGATATTAACTGTCTCAATCGCGACAAAAGACCTGCATCAATCGCGGAAGATCTTGAAGATATAGCTGAGGTAGGAAAGTTCCTGTCCGCCGGAAGGCGTCGTCTGACTGATGTAGTCGAAAATCTTCCCGTCCTGCAGGCCGTAATTGGCGAGCCGCTCGACGCGTCGGCTTTTGTCGAAGTAGACGGCGATGACGCGCTGATCGACAACCTTTTGCGGCAGGAACGCGGTTCGCTCGGTCCGCTGCGAGATGTAGTAGAACACCTCACCGTTGAGTGTCGCGACTGTGGATGGCGTTCCAAGCACGATCAGCACTTGTTCCTGGGTCGCGCCGAGAGGAACCTGCTGCAGCGCGCCTTCGGCCGCCACGTAGCCGCGCTGGAATGATTCCGTAAAAATGCAGCCGCTGAGTGTCACGCTAAGAACAAGCGCTAACGCCATGGGCCCAGAAGCCCGTTTCACCGGCCGGCGAAGCTCGTCGAAGCCATCCATGCAGGTCCAAGCCCCTCTTGCTTCGCAGGACGCGTTGACGTACCCCGCACCATCGCGAAATGCAACGCCCTGGTGGTATGGGGCCGATCACAAGACCGGGTCCCGCGAGACCGCGATAATGCAGGCTGCAATCCCATGATTTTTCGGCTGTTTCAGCGCAACCGCCAGGATGCTACCATTCGTGCGCTCTATGGCGCCATCGTGGCACAAGCTCGCCAAGCGGTATTTTATGCTGAGTATGACGTCCCGGATACGGTCGAGGGGCGGCTCGATATGATCATGCTGCATATCTCGTTGTTTTTCGCTCGTGTTCGTACGGATCGGCTGACCCGTGCATTGGGGCAGGGCGTCTTCGACCTTTTCTGTCAGGACGTGGACCACAATTTCCGGGAAATGGGGATCGGCGACCTTGCGGTCCCAAAGCGTATGCAGCGGGTTGCGGAGGCCTTTTACGGACGAGCGGCAGCATACGATGCTGCGCTGGAGACTTCGGAAGATGAACTGCTGACGGCGGCGCTGGCGCGCAATATCTTCGCTCATACCCAGCAACCTCAGGGGGCTCCTCGGCTTGCAAGCTATGTGCGTAAGGCGGTTGAGCACCTCGCGAACCAGGCCGGACAGGATTTTGCCCGCGGTATCCTGACCTTTCCCAACCCTCACACCATATCTGTTACTATCTCCCCGCCGCGCACGGTTTGATGATCATGACCAAGATCGCTGACAATCCCTGGAAAGTCCCGGTCCGTATCGATGAGATCCCGGAATCCGGAAAAAAGATTGAGCTTGAGGCCGATGCGACCATACGGGCGACGCTTGCCCGTTTAGCGAACATCAATGGCTTACCGCGGCTGCATGCATCTTTTGATCTGACCCGACATAAGCGCGACGGAGTGCACGTTGTGGGGCGGGTGACGGCGACTGCGGATCAGACCTGTATCGTCACCCTTGAACCGATAACCAATGAGGTCGACGAGGCAATTGATCTTGTATTTGCTCCGGGTGACCAGCGGCCCGAGAAGGAAATCGTTGCGTCCGCCGAGGACGAGGATCCACCCGAACTCATCCTCAATGGCGTCGTGGATCTGGGCGCAATTGCGGCCGAGTTCCTTGTTCTGGGAATAGATCCGTATCCGCGAAAGTCGGACGCGGTATTCGAGCGACCGGTAGAAGATGAATCGGCGGAAAACCCATTTGCAGCGTTGGCGGCGCTGAAGAAAAGCGATCCCAGTCCCGGGACTTAAACCCGGATCTGAAGATTCATATCGCTCGTTTTATTTTCCGCCGATTATTCCCATTCGATCTTCCATAGGCCCGTCGGAAGCTCGAATCCACACAACTTCTCATAATTGTTGTGTCCCCCACGCGAAAGGCTATTGTCTGCGCTCTCGCGAGGCGGGGAGCTTTGCGCGTCGGAACTTCCTTTAAGGTCAATCGCATGGTTCAAAAAGTTCGCATCGCCCTTGACGCCATGGGTGGTGATTTTGGTCCATCGGTCGTCATTCCCGGTGCCGAGCTTTCATTGCTGCGCCATCCCGATACGGAGTTCATCCTGTTCGGCGATGAGAGCCTGATCAAACCGCATTTAGAGGCCCATCCGCGGTTGCAGGCGGCTGCGCGCATCGTGCACACCGATGTGGCGGTCAAAATGGATGACAAGCCGAGCCAGGCCTTGCGCCATGGCCGCTGGAAGTCGTCCATGTGGCTTGCTATCGATGCCGTGAAAAAAGGCGAGGCGGATGTCGCGGTCTCGGCCGGCAACACCGGCGCGCTGATGGCCATGGCCAAATTCAACCTGCGGACGATGCCTGGAATTGATCGTCCGGCGATTGCGGCACTCTGGCCGACGCTCCGCAGTGAATCGGTTGTGCTCGATCTTGGCGCCTCGATCGGCGCGGACTCGCACCATCTCGTGGATCTTGCCGTCATGGGTAGCGCCATGGCCCGCGTTTTGTTCGACCTTGACCGCCCAACGGTCGGTCTGCTCAACATCGGTGTGGAAGAGGCCAAGGGCCTTGAAGAGGTTCGCGAAGCCAGTCAAATCCTGCGCGAAGCCAATCTGCCGACCCTCAACTATGTTGGTTTCGTCGAGGGGACGGACATCGGAAAGGGAACGGTTGACGTGGTGGTCACCGAGGGTTTCGCGGGCAATATCGCTTTGAAGACCGCGGAAGGAACAGCACGGCAGTTCGCGGAATATTTGCGCGCGGCAATGATGCGGACCTGGCGGTCCAAATTGGGATACTGGCTGGCACGGGATGCCTTCAATGCGCTGCGCGGAAAGCTTGACCCCCGGAAGTTCAACGGTGGCGTATTTCTCGGACTCAATGGAATTGTTATCAAAAGCCACGGCGGCACCGATGCCGTAGGCTTCGCGTCGGCGGTTGATCTCGGCTACGACATGGCACGTTACGAGCTGCTCGCCAAAATCAATCAAACATTAGACCGCCATCATGGCGCGGTCGGCGGCGGAGTTGCTTCGTGACAATGATCCGTTCTGTTGTGCTTGGTTGCGGCAGTTACCTGCCGAAACGAGTGCTGACCAATAAAGAACTTGCCGAGACTGTCGACACCAGTGACGAGTGGATCGTTCAGCGGACCGGAATTGAGGAGCGCCACATTGCTGCATCGGATGAGTTTACATCCGATCTCGGCCTTGCGGCGGCGCGTGCGGCTATCGCCGATGCAGGAATTGATGCGCAGTCGATCGATCTGATCGTGCTTGCGACGGCAACGCCTGATCACACATTCCCTGCCACTGCGATAACTGTTCAAGCCGGACTCGGCATTACTCATGGTGCGGCTTTTGATTTGCAGGCGGTTTGCTCAGGTTTCGTGTTCGGCCTTTCAACGGCGGATGCGTTGTTAAAAACCGGCGCTTACAAGCGGGCCTTGGTAATCGGCGCCGAAACCTTTTCGCGCATTCTCGACTGGAACGATCGGACAACCTGCGTGCTGTTCGGCGACGGGGCCGGTGCGGTTGTCCTTGAGGCGCAAACTCAGCCCGGTGCCAAGACGGACCGTGGCATCCTGACCTGCAAATTGCGATCCGACGGTCGCTACAAGTCAAAGCTCTACGTTGATGGCGGGCCGTCATCGACAGGGACGGTTGGGCATGTTCGCATGGAAGGACGCGAGGTCTTCCGCCACGCGGTCGGGATGGTTGCCGACGTCATCGAGGATGCCTTCCAGGAAACGGGGTACGGCGCGTCCGACATCCAATGGTTCGTTCCGCATCAAGCCAACAAGCGGATTATCGACGGCTCCGCGCATAAACTCGGCATTGCCCCCGAAAAAGTGGTCATCACGGTCAATCGCCACGGCAATACGTCGGCGGCCTCGATTCCTCTTGCGCTTTCGGTTGCACGCGCGGATGGCAGGATCAAAGCCGGCGATCTTGTGCTGCTTGAGGCCATGGGCGGCGGCTTTACCTGGGGATCGGTCTTGCTGCGCTGGTGATCGAAAACGGCGCTTTCGCGTACGGGAGCCGTTGACATGCGACAACATCTGAATATCGTTGATAATTCAGAAGGATAGAATTGGTCGCCGAACGCGGGGCAGGGCGGATGACTGGGAAAACGATTACACGTGCGGATCTTTGCGAGGCGGTCTATCAAAAGGTAGGACTGTCGCGTACCGAATCATCAACTCTGGTAGAATTGGTCCTCAAGGAGATCACCGATTGCCTTGAGCGGGGCGAGACGGTGAAGCTTTCGTCATTCGGATCTTTCGTCGTGCGCAAGAAGGGTCAGCGCATTGGCCGCAATCCGAAGACGGGAACGGAAGTTCCGATCTCTCCGCGTCGAGTCATGGTGTTTAAGCCATCGGCCATTCTCAAGCAGCGCATCAATGCCGACCTTGACGGTGGAAGTAAGCAGGAAACGTAGCAGACTATTGAACTAAGTTTGGGTTGCTGCAGGATGTAAGAACTGCCCGCTTCCTGAGTCGCGGGTGTCTTGAAACTCTATGCAGTTGCCGGAGGGACAGGTGGCGGTGGACAAGGCGCCCGACGCATTCCGCACCATCAGCGAAGTCGCGGAAGACCTGAACCTGCCTCAGCACGTCCTGCGGTTCTGGGAAACGCGTTTTTCTCAAATCAAGCCCATGAAACGAGGCGGGGGTCGGCGCTATTACCGCCCCGACGACATCGATTTGCTGCGCGGTATCAGGCACCTGCTTTACGGCGAGGGCTACACGATCCGTGGTGCGCAGCGCATCCTGAAGGACGATGGGGTAAGGTTCGTCCAGTCGGTATGGAAAACCGGCGCCCAACAGCCCGTACACTCGGTCGGAATTGAAACCAAAGCTCTCCGCGAGGAGGAGCTTGAAGATGAATTGAAAAAAGAAAATGGGCACCTCGTAAACGATGACCTCGACGATGAGGATCATGCAGAAGCGGAGGATGTAGGCGAGGACGACGTCGAAAAAGACGACGAAGAGCCTGAAGAGGACGCGACCGACGAAGAGGAAGCCTCGGCCGAAGAGGATGAAGACGAAGAGGACGAGGAAACGGACGAAGACGAGGACGGTGAGGAGGAGGAAGAGGTCGAGGACGACGACGACGAGGAGGAAGAAGACGGCGATGAAGAGGATGACAAAGAAGAAAAGGAAGACGAGCGGGCCGAAGCTCCTCGGTTAACGCCCTCGCTCGGTGACCGTCCAAAACCCCTTTCGATCATCCATATCGAACCGCAAAGCCGCCCTGTACCCGAGGCATCCGAGCTTGAGCGGGTAGCGGCACCGTCATTAAATGGGCTGCGACAGCCGGTATCCGAGCCGGATGTGGAATTGGAGGAACGCCCCTCCAAGCCTCAGCGCGCCGCCGCGACACTCTCTCGCGACGACCTTCGCAAGCTCCAAGCGACACTTTATGAGCTGGGCGAATGCCGGCGCTTGTTGGATGCGGCGTTGAAAGGTGAGAGCTGAAGCAACCAATTCGGAGCTGATGGCCTCATGGTTCGAGACGTGGCGCATTCGCGCCACTCCTCACCATGAGGATTGAGGTTTTCCGAGCTTTTCTCCTCATGGTGAGGAGCCGCATCGCCCCGATGCGGCGTCTCGAACCATGAGGCTACTGATCCCCTTTGGTCCCCTGCCGCGTCTCATATTTCTGCCGCAACCCATGTGGTAGAGCAGGTTATTATTCGCGAAAGGGGCTCACTTGCATGGCCCCCATTCGGTGCCCTGCATATGAGAATGCGTCACATCTTAAGCGTATTTGGCCTCGTGCTTTTTCTGTGCGCTAGCATGGATTTGCGTGTTTGGGCTCAATCGACGTCAGAGCAAGCTCCGCGGATCGAATGGGAGGTCAAGAACCGTTTCCGCCTGTTTCGGAACGAAGCAGACTTTGAACGCCATGTGGCGGCCTACCGCGGCGATAGCATCGTTGCCGCGGAAGGACGCCTAGCCGACGGAAGTCGGGGACGTGGATGGGCGCGCGAAACCGTTCGAAATCTGTGCCTCGATGCTGCAGGCCGTCTCACCGAAACCTGTGTTCGCGATGGTGCGCGCGAATCCTACCTCAGCCCCACCGACCATCGCGTGACCGCCGTGCTGGCTCATGCGCCGGCCAATGCGACGTGTTCCTGGAGCTTTGTTTCAGGTGACCTGCCAATTCAGCGGGTCACCATTCCCTGCGACGAAGAGGTGACGCTTCGCATCCCTTATGGGCGCGCTACCAATGCTGCCGTCGATATTTCCGCGGGCGAACAGTTGGTTCAGCAGGTGACCGCTGAAATGAGCGTGCGTGACGTGTTGATTGCCGGACTGGGCGATTCCATTGCCGCCGGTGAGGGCAATCCGGACCGGCCCATCGTATTGAGCGATAACGGATTTTGTTTTCGCCGCTTCCTTGGCGGCACGCGCAGCGAATATTTTCGTCCGGCAAGAAAAGGATATCGCGGCGACAAGTCGTGTGAAATTCGGACTGAAGGCGCGAAATTGGATAATGATTGGACGCGAAACAGTGCCGGTTGGATGAGCGCGGCATGCCATCGCTCGCTCTATTCCTATCAATTGCGAACCGCGCTTGCGCTCGCGGTTGAAAATACGCATGTGGCGGTAACCTATATTCCGCTGGCTTGCACGGGCGCTTCCATCGAGGCGGGTTTGTTTGCTTCCCAGCGCGCGCGAGAAATCCCTTGTAGCAACGCGGCGAACTGTCCGAGTGTCATTCCCGACCAGATATCGGAATTACGCAATGCGGTCGGCGGGGCGCGTCGCAAGCTGGATCTATTGTTGTTGACGGTGGGCGCAAACGATATCCGTTTTTCGGAACTGGTCGCGCATGTGATTATCGACTCTGCTACCGAACGCGCGCTATTCCTGCGCGGCGGAATGATTGCCTCGGTTTCCGATTCCGAAGACATCTTATCCGGCAAGTTGCCGGCGAATTTCAATAAGCTCCGCACGGCGCTCAAGCCGCTCGTTGGCGGTGATCTTTCGCGGGTTCTTTTTGTATCCTATGCTAATCCCGCACTGCATGAAGGCGGAATCATTTGTCCTGAAGGCCGCGATGGCTTCGATATCCATCCGGCGTTTTCGGTTGATACAAACCGCTTGCGGCAAGTATCCGATTTTGTGTCTGATAAATTCCTGCCCCGCCTCAAGGATATTGCACTGTGCGAGAACGGCGTCATCTGCTCTGATCTTGCAAGCGATCGGATGAGTTTTGTCGATACGCATCAGCGTGCATTCGCCGATCATGGATTCTGCGCGCATTCTGCATCCGACCCTCAATTTGATCGGGAATGTTTTTCCAGGGAGGGTGATAGTTTTCAGAAAAACCTAGCCGAGGGTGCGGATCATCCGCTCATTTGCGATCGCTCAGTGAGCGAGTTCCGCGCCTACACCGCGCGGCAACGCTGGGTCAGAACGGCAAACGACAGTTATTTTGCAGCGATGACGTATCCCGTCGGCCTGCCGAGCGTGTTGCAGCCGCGCGATATTCATGATGCAACGTGGGGGACTGCAAGCGCGGTCTATGGTGGCGCGGTGCATCCAACAGCGGAAGGACACGCCGCGATGGCGGATGCAGCGCTGCCTGTGGCTCGGACTATTCTCGACCTTGACATCCCGCCCGCCCGCGCACCGATCGCGCAGCAACCGCTCCCGCCGATCAATTCGCAGTAGCTCCGCCTACGACCGGCGACCCTCCGGGCGGGTCAACACTTCCTTCGCCTGCGCAAACAAATTTCTCACGCCATCGATCACCAGATGTCCGACTTCGGTCGCCTGGTCGTCAACGGATGCAAACCGGTTGAGCTGTTCTTCATAAGGAAGGTGCGCGACAACAAGGGCGGTGCTGCGAATGCGCGAAATCTGGTCGGCCGCGCACGTTTCGATGTTCGGCATTGACTTGCGCTTGCAGATAGCCTGGGGACTATCCACCAGATGCAGTCGCGGCGCTCCATAAACAATCAACGTTTCACCAGACTTTGAAGCATCCGCCGGGACGACGACCACGCGCGTTACGGAAATGAGTACGGCGCTTAACAATAAAAATGAAAGTCGCATTTTAGCCCTCCACGCCACCTGTCAGATCAAGTTGCCGCTAATCTTGAGCCAAATAAACAATAGCTATTGTACGCGAGTCCCGATGAGGGACCCCACGCTTTGTCAGAAAACGTAAGTTGCAATTATGTTCCGCCGAGGGCGTACCGCTTATATGGCTGGACGTATATCAGGGCAGAGCCCGCAAATGGCGGATCGGTCGGCCTGGAACCAGAGACTCTGCTGCTGCAACGATTGAGTTCGCGTCGATGCCATAGTGGCGATAGAGGTCTGGAAGGCTCCCCGTCTGACCGAAGTGCTCGACGCCTAGCGATCGCACGCGATGACCGCGCACGGCGCCAAGCCACGCAAGGGTTGCCGGATGGCCGTCAAGCACGGTCACCAAACCACAGTGGGGAGGAATATTCGCCAACAAGCGCTCTACGTGGCTGCGCGCATGAACAAGACCGCGCTCACGTGCGCGTTGTGCGGCGGTCCATTCCGCATTGAGCCGGTCCGCCGATGTGATGGCGAGCAGGCCGACATCGCGGCGATCCTCAGCCATCAGGCCGACAGCCTCGATCGCTTCCGGCGCAATCGCGCCAGTATAAGCGACCACGATATCCGCATTCGGCCCCGGCGGTCGCAGCCAATACGCGCCGGCGATTACATCCTGCGAGAGTTCCGGCGTCATCGGACGCTGAATTTGTTCGATGCTGCGGGTTGATAATCGCAGATAAACGGAGCCGCCAGTGGAATCCCGCAGCCATGTTCGCTGATTGGCAATATCTTCCGGTGCGTCTTCCTTGCCGTCGCGTTGCAAATAATCGAAGGCAAAGCGCAGGATTTCACCCAGCTCATCGACGAACGCCGGTTCGAAGGCAGCAAGCCCATCCTGCGCAAGCCCGATCAGCGGCGTGGCAATCGATTGATGCGCGCCGCCTTCCGGCGCAAGCGTCAAACCCGCTGGAGTGGCAACAAGGATAAAACGTGCATCCTGATAGCAGGCGTAATTCAACGCATCGAGTCCGCGACAAATAAACGGATCATACAGCGTCCCGATTGGAAGCAGTCGCTCGCCGAAAAGAGAATGCGAAAGGCCGAGTGCCGACAGCAAGATGAATAGATTCATCTCGGCAATGCCGAGTTCGATGTGCTGGCCTTTTGGTGAAAAATCCCAGGAGAAGGTCGACGGAATCCGTTCTTTCTTGAACGTATCGGCTAACGCTTCATGAGCAAACAATCCCCGCCGGTTGACCCATGCACCGAGATTGGTGGAAACGGTGACATCAGGCGATGTGGTCACGATCCGTTGCGCCAAATTCGTATCGGAGCGCGCAAGCTCGTTCAGGATCAAACCGAAGCCCTGTTGCGTCGATTGTGTCGGCTGCTGCGGAATCGTGAGCTTTTCGGGAACAGAAATGCGCGCTGCCGCAAAGCGTCGCGGCCCTTGCGCGTTAAAGGGCACGCGCGCAAGAAATTCTTCGATCCGTCGATGGTCGAGAGCGAGCCCTTCAAATTGATCCCACTCATGCCCCGGACGGATGTTCATCGCCGCGCGGAAACTTTCCGCCTGACTTGGCGTCAGCAGGCCGGCATGGTTGTCCTTGTGACCAGCCAATGGCAAGCCAAAGCCCTTGATTGTGTACGCAATAAACACAACGGGCCGGTCATGATCGATGCTTTCGAATGCGTGCAGCAGTGTCGGCAGATCATGGCCGGCGAGATTGGTCATGAGGCGCGCGAGTTCATCGTCCGAGCGCCGCTCAATGAGTTTCGTAACCGCACCTTGGTCACCTATTTCGTCATTGAGGCGCTTACGCCATGCCGCGCCGCCCTGAAACGTCAGCGCGGAATAGAGCTGGTTCGGGCAGCGGTCGATCCATTCGCGCAACGCCTCGCCACCGGGTTCGCGGAATGCTTCCTCAAGTAACGAGCCGTATTTGAGGGTGACGACATCCCAGCCAAATGCGCGAAACAGTGCCTCGAACCGCGCGTAGAGCCCCTCGCGGATGACCGCGTCCAAACTTTGCCGGTTATAATCGACGATCCACCAGGTATTGCGCACACCTTGCTTCCAGCCTTCGAGCAAGGCTTCGAAGATGTTTCCTTCGTCCATCTCGGCGTCGCCGATAAGTGCAATCATGCGGCCTTCGCCGCGATCCTTGGCCCAGTCGTGCGCTCGCACGTAGTCCTGCACCAGACTGGCAAAAAGCGTCTGCGCAACGCCAAGCCCGACCGAACCAGTTGAGAAATCGACGTCATCAATATCCTTGGTCCTTGATGGATAGGATTGCGCGCCTTTGTAACCACGAAAGTTTTCGAGTTTCTCGCGCGTCTGATTGCCCAAGAGATATTGAATGGCGTGGAAAACCGGACTGGCATGCGGCTTGACCGCAACGCGATCCTGGGGCCGCAGCACCTTGAAGTAGAGCGCGGTCATGATGGTTGCGAGCGAGGCGGAGGACGCTTGATGGCCGCCGACTTTGAGGCCATCGACATTTTCGCGGATGTGATTGGCGTTGTGGATCGTCCAGGTCGAAAGCCAAAGGGCTTTCTTTTCAAGCTCACGAAGCATCGCAAGCACGTTTTCGCGTTCCCCATCATTGCCGGGACGGCGCGCCGCGTCTGCCATTTACAGTCCTCCGAGGGTCAGGCTCGTCTATTTTGCGGCAATCCAGTCGGAATATTTTTGCATTTTCGCCTAAAGTAACCACATTTATTAGCGGAATATGCCAGTAAATACGCTTATAAGAGTGAAATTATGCAAAAAATTGATCTCGATGAAATCGACCGGAAGATCCTCCGCCTCCTGCAGGAAGACGGGCGAATGAGCCTTGCCGATCTCGCCGACAAGGTCGGCCTCTCGCCGTCTCCGTGCCTGCGCAGGATCAGAATGCTCGAAGAGGCCGGTGTCATCTCGCAATATGTCGCGGTGCTGAACCAGCAGCGTGTGGGGCTTCCGATCAGCGTCTTTGCCTCCATCAAATTGGAAAAGCAGCGAGAGGAGGCTCTCGATGTCTTCGCCAAAACCATCTCCCGTTGGCCGGAGGTGCTCGAATGTTACCTGATGACGGGGCCGCGGGATTATCTGTTGCGGGTTGTCGTTGAAGATCTGGCGGCCTACGAGCGTTTCATCAAGGAGAAGCTCACGCGGCTCGATGGCATCGCCTCGATTGAATCAAGTTTTGCCCTTGAACAGGTCAAATACACGAACGTGCTGCCGCTACCGGAGGCAACGCGCAACGCAAAACGGGTTCGCCCGAAACCTGGTCGCGCGGGGAAGCGCTAGAGGGTATTGGCACTGTAGACAAGGCTCAGCAGCCGGTTATGCTTCCATCCACGTTAGGGAGGCGTCCATGAGAAAACATTGCATTGCTGCAGCCGTTCTTGCCGGGCTTGTTCTTGGGTCATCACTTGGTTTTGCTCAGTCGCCCAATGGGCTTGAGCGCATGTATGTCCTGCGTTGTGGCACCGGACACGCCTTGGACAAATCACGCTGGTCTCCCGGCGTCGATGTCGGGGTCGAATTCGACGTTTCCGACAATTGCTATCTGATCAAACACAAGCAGGGCTACATGCTTTGGGACGGCGGCATTCCTGATAGCGTCGCCAACCTGCCGGACGGCGTTGCCGGCGCTAACGGCGCTCCAAGCTGGCGCATGCCGAAAACCGTGGCGTCGCAGCTTGCGGAAATCGGCGTGAAGCCGTCAGACGTCAAATATATCGGAATTTCCCACACCCATCCGGATCACGTCGGCAATGTCGATATGTTCCCGCAGGCAACGATCCTCATTCAAAAAGCCGAATACGATTGGGCTTTCTCCAGAGGAAATCCGGGCTTCTTTGCTTCCGGCGCGCCGCGCTTTTCCGCCGATCACCCCGCCACGAAGCTTGACGGCGACAAGGATGTGTTTGGTGATGGCAGCGTCATGATTATTTCAACGCCGGGGCATACCCCGGGCCATCAATCGCTGTTGGTAAAGCTTCCCAAGACAGGCGCGGTGATGTTGAGCGGCGATGCCGCGCATTTCAAATCGAACTGGGACAACAAGCGCATTCCCGCCGGCAATGTCGACAAGGAAAAATCGCTGACGTCCATGCAGCACATGGCGGATCTGCTTGCTCAGACGAAAGGTCAGCTCTGGATGAACCATGACAAGGCGCAAAGCGACAGCCAGAAGCACGCGCCGGAGTTTTATGATTGAGGTGAGTGCGGCCGCCTCGGACTCTTATCGGATCAAGTGAATCTATTCCGAACGTCATCCTGAGGCGCTCGGGCGAAGCCCGAGTCTCGAAGGGCGACGTTCGGCCCGCTCGCCCAAGGTATTTCAAAAATGACCCAATCCTCTCGTTGGAAAAAAAGACCGGAAGGCTCAACCTGGGGCGATTTCGGCCCTGACGATCAACTCGGCCGTTTGAACCTGCTCACGCCGGAAAAGGTGAAGCAGGGCATCGCCGAAGTGCGAGAAGGTTTAAGCTTTTGCCTGAGCCTGCCGCTGGATCTTCCGGGAGGCAATGGTCTGAACCCGCGGCGACATCCACCGGTGCTGCGTCCGACCTTGCGCGAAAAGCGGCCGAACTGGAATTACCGGCTTTCGTTTGATGATCCAAGCCTCACCGACGTGATCAACGATGATCTTGTCGTGATGCATCTGCAATATTCAACGCAATGGGACAGCCTCGCCCATGTCGGTTCGTTATTTGATGCCGATGGCGATGGTGTTCCGGAACCGGTTTTCTACAACGGCTTTCGCGCGGATGAGCATCTTGCCGGACCAACCGAGCCTGGGGATGCCGGCGCAGTCGGACAATTTGAGCAGCGCTCGACCTCGCGGGCGCGTGCTCTTTCTGTTGAAGTGATGGCGGAGAAATGCATTCAGGGACGTGGAGTGATGATCGACATCCACGCCCATGTCGGGCGCGAGCACGAAGTCATCGGTTATGACGATCTGATGCGCATCATCGATGCCGATAAGGTCGAGGTCGAAACGGGAGACATGGTCCTGCTCCACACCGGTTTCGCCGACATGCTGATGGAGATGAAAGGCAACCCCGATCCGCACGCGCTTCACAATAGTTGCGCGGCGCTTAACGGCAGGGATCAACGCTTATTGAAGTGGATCAGCGATAGCGGTCTCGTTGCTTTGATTGCAGACAACTACGCCGTCGAGGCGCATCCGTCAGTCAAACACTTCGGCGGATGTTGTGCGGCGTTGCCGCTGCATGAACATTGCTTGTTCAAACTCGGCGTCAATCTCGGCGAGCTTTGGTATTTGACATCGCTTGCGAATTGGCTGCGCGCCCATGGCCGCAATCGTTTTCTGCTGACTGCACCACCCCTGCGATTACCCGGCGCTGTTGGGTCGCCGGCAACACCGGTGGCGACGGTGTGAGTTCTTCTTCTCCCTCCCTCTTGGGGAGGGATAAGAGCGTGCGAACGGCGCCACAGGTCAGCCCCTTCTCCTTGTGGGAGAAGGGGCGCGCGGAGCGAAGCGAGCGCGGGATGAGGGGTTAGAGCGCTCCTGATAGTTGGTAACCCCTCACCCGGCGAATGCACTTCGCGCATTCGCCACCCTCTCCCATTGGGAGAGGGAAGAGCC
>DATAIA010000328.1:0-3744 GCA_036262895.1 Xanthobacteraceae bacterium | reverse complement strand
TGCCGCCGGGTGAGGTCAACATAGCGAGTTCATCGGCATTGATGTATTGATACTCAAAGAACGCCGGTCCGCATCCCAGAAAACGATCATGTCCATCATCGAATCAATTCGCTCGCAATTCGCGCCCATCCACCGCGAGGGCTATCCCTTTATCGGGGCCTTCGCTTTGACGAGTATCGTCCTTTTTTGGGTATGGTCGCCGCTCGGGTGGCTTGGCACCGTCGGAACGGCATGGTGCGCTTATTTTTTCCGCGATCCGCCTCGTGTGACCCCGCTGGACGACAGTTTGGTGGTGGCGCCGGCCGATGGTCGGATCAGCCTCATTACGAATGCCGTTCCCCCACCCGAGCTTGGGCTGAGCAATCGACCCCTGCCGCGTGTGTCGATTTTCATGAGCGTATTTAATTGTCATGTGAACCGCAGCCCCGTGGCCGGGCGCATCGAGCGCATCGCTTATCGGCCGGGTAAATTCCTCAATGCTGACCTCGATAAGGCGAGTGAGGACAACGAACGAAACTCGCTCATCATTGTTGCACCTGCGGGCCGGATTGGGGTGGTGCAGATTGCAGGTCTTATTGCGCGCCGCATTGTTTCCTTTGTGAGCCAGGGGGCAGCGATTGGGGCGGGCGAGCGTTTCGGTCTCATTCGATTCGGCTCCCGAGTTGATGTCTATCTGCCCGAGGGAGTTAAACCGCTCGTGGCTGAAGGTCAGACGTCTATTGCGGGCGAAACCGTCATTGCGGACCTGGATTCGAAGCGGAATATGCGGACATTTCGCGTGAGTTGAGGGTCTCCCCAGAGAGACACGTAACCGCGGTTTGGCCGAAATGCGCACCCGGGAAACCCTGACCCAGGGCTGTTCATCTGGGCCAGGGTTGCACTCGGCCGCCTTTGCAGAAGGACCGGAATAGACCGAGTATTGGGCCAACCGCTCTGTGCAGCCTGCGTTCCGAAATTTCGATTAAAAATTTAGTGGCCGAAGTGATCAAACGTCGCAGCTTTGGGCGATCAGCGGTCTCCTCAGCATTGCTCAGCGTGCATGTCATGGGATGCTTTTCTGGAATGCTTTCTGGGCTCAACTGAGCGAAGGCGATTTCAACGCCGGCGGGCCCGGACGCCTAATAATGCCGTGGCAGTGGGGGCCCTAAAACGCTATAAGGAGCCATGCTGTTTCCTCCTTTCGAACCTGACCGCAACGAACCCAGGCGGCGGCGTTTTCGGCCGATCCCCATTCGGACGCTTGTCCCCAATGTGATCACGCTGCTTGCGCTTTGCGCGGGCTTGACCGCCATTCGTTTGTCCGTCGAGGGCAAACTGGAGTTTGCAGTCGCTGCTATCGTGCTCGCTGCCGTGCTTGATGGAATTGATGGCCGCGTCGCGCGGATGATGAAGGGAACGTCCCGGTTCGGCGCTGAATTGGACAGCCTTGCCGATTTCGTCAATTTCGGCGTTGCTCCTGCCTTGATCCTTTATTTCTGGGGCTTGCACGAATTTAAGTCTGCCGGTTGGATCGCATCGATTGTGTTTGCGATTTGTGCCGGACTGCGTTTGGCGCGCTTCAACGTTTCGCTCGATGATCCAAACCGTCCGGCCTGGGCATCGAATTATTTCGTGGGAATGCCCGCGCCCGCCGGCGCCATTACTTTATTGCTGCCCATCTATTTGTATTTCCTTGGGGTGCCGCTTCTCTCGTTCGTGCCGCTGGTCCTCGTCTACACACTGCTTATCGCATTTGCGATGGTATCTCGGCTGCCGGTTTTTTCCGGCAAAAAGCTTGGGACGCGCGTCCCCCGCGAGATGGTTCTGCCGGTCTTCGTTGTCGTTGTGTTGTTTGTTGCGGTTTTGATCAGTTATCCCTGGGAAGTCTTGACTCTCGGGACGCTCTTTTATCTGGGATTTCTGCCTTTCGGGTGGCTGTCGTATCGTCGGCTGGAACACCAGAGTCGCGTGCAGCAAACATCACCAGCAGGTGGCTCTGAGGAAATTGCGGCACTGCCAGGCAGTGGCCCGGCAAATGTGCTCACCGAAGAAAAAGAGGATGCGCGTCCAACGCGCCTGAATTAGCTCATCATTCGCTTGAACGACCACACCACATGTTTTTGAGGGGGAAGGGGGAACTCCGATGGAGCGTCTCAGCGATAAGGTCGTATTGATTTCCGGAGCGGCGGGTGCGATCGGGGCGGCCGTAAAAAAGGCCGTAGTGGATGCCGGCGGCATTGCTGTTGCGACCGATCTTGCGAATGGTGACGACATCGATCACGTACTCGATGTGACGTCTGAACAGGATTGGCAACGGGTCGTCAGCGCCGTTGACCGTACATATGGACGACTAGATGGTCTTGTGAATGCGGCCGGGATTGCCGCGCTCGGCACCATCGAAGATACGGATTTTTCCACGTGGCGACGTGTGAATTCCATCAATCTCGACGGGACATTTCTTGGTTGCAAATATGCATTCGCATTACTCAAGCGCGTCGGCGGATCGATCGTGAATTTGTCCTCGGTCTCAGGGCTGGTCGGCGGTCATAATCTGGCTGCCTACAATGCATCCAAGGGCGGTGTGCGGCTGCTGACCAAATCGGTCTCGCTTCACGGTGCACGGCTGAATCCAAAAGTAAGATGCAATTCGGTACACCCGGCCTTTATTGAGGGGCCGATGATTGACGGCATTGCCGATCAAACCGGTTTTCCAGACGGCGCACGCGCTCGGATGACCCGAGACATTCCGATTGGGCGGCTCGGCCGGGCTGATGAAGTCGCGGATCTCTGCGTCTATTTGCTGTCCGATGAAGCGGCATTCGTGACCGGCGCGGAAATGGTGATCGACGGCGGACTGACCGCGCGCTGATTCATTGTCTAGCCCGGTGATTTCGGCATCGGATGTCCAGGCATCAGCTCATAGGGATGGACCCAACCGGGCAACTTGCGGATGCGATCGAGCCAGCCTGCAACGGCGGGATATTCCACGCTGATTTCAAAGCCCAATTCCTCTGATGGGTAAAACAGATATCCACAGAGCGACAAGTCGGCAATTGTCAGGTGCGCGCCATTCACAAATGACGTCGTCTGCAAATGCTTTTCCAATACCTTGAAAGCATTCGCCGTTCTGCCCTTAAGGAATTCCAGCACCGCTGGATCCGCGTTCTTCGAATAGTTCCGCAGAAACCGATATGTTGCGAGATAGCTCGTCAGTTTGTGATTATCGAATAAGATCCAGCGCAAAATCTCGAGCCGTTCATCGGCACTCTGTCCGTTGAATTTCCCGAACTTTTCGGCGAGGTAAGTGAGGATCACTCCAGATTGACTGAGTGATTTCATCTCATGCGCGAGGACCGGGGCTTCGCCCATCTCATTCACGTGAGACCGGAAATGATCCGATCGTGTTTCTCCATTGAAAAAATCGACAAAAATCGGCTCCCAGCTCGCGCCGACCAAATTGAGCATCAGTGCCACTTTGTATGAATGGCCGGATTGAGCAAAGCAATAAAGCTTGTATTCAGCCATCATTCCCTCGCTCAGTTTGCTTCGCCAATTAAACCTTAGCGCGCGTTATAGGCAGATTGAGAAGGCTCAATCCAAATCAGCGAATGGCCTGCTCGATGCGCCGATCAGGAATGAGCCAGATAAGGGCAACAAGCGCATAGATAAAAATTGAGATCCACGGATTAACAAATGCAAGGATAATAGCGGCTGCATAGAGGAGCGGCGAGATTTTACCCTTGATATCCCTTCCCAAGGCTTTGG
>DATAIA010000327.1:0-5340 GCA_036262895.1 Xanthobacteraceae bacterium | reverse complement strand
GCCTATTCCTGCTTCAATGACGGATCGATCCGCCAATTTCAGCGTCGCACCAGCCAGTGGGATATGGGCAAGAACTTCGATCGCACCGGTGGCTTCGGCCCGTGGGCGATTTCAGCGGACGATGTGCCGCCCGGCGCCGTCGGCTTGAAGATTGAAAGCCGGTTGAACGGCAAGGTGCTGCAGTCCGACAACACCAAGAACATGATGTTCCCGGTTGCCGAGGCGATTGCCGATGTGACCCAGGGGATGACGATCGAGCCCGGCGATCTCCTGGTGATGGGCACGCCGTCAGGCGTTGGTCACGCCCGCAAGCCGCAGCTGTGGATGCGCCCCGGTGATGTCTGCGAGATCGAGATCGAGGGCGTCGGCCTGCTTCGCAATCCGATCGAGGACGAAGCGAAGTGATGGCGGCTCACTAGCCATCATCCTTCCAGAGAGTGTTTCCACGCGCACGGCATCGTAAAAGGTGCCGTGCGCTTTTGTTTTGTTCTCAAACATAGCGCGACACGATTCAGCTATTCCATTCCTTTTTGCGGTTGCGGAATTTCTTGGATGCCTCAAGCTGCGTGACAGCGGGAGGTGTTCCATGTCTCAAGTGGCTATTATCGGATCAGGTCTGATCGGCCGTGCCTGGGCGATCGTGTTTGCGCGCGCCGGCTGGGACGTCGCGCTTTTTGACGCGGTGCCGGACGCCGCCAAGCGCGCCAAAGATTTGGTCGCTGCCGGTCTCGATGAATTAGCAAGCTACAAGCTCGTTGCTGATCCAAAGGGGGCCGCAGCCCGCGTTCGTATTGCGTCGGCTCTTGCCGATGCGCTGGAAGGTGCCAGTTTCGTCCAGGAAAATATATCTGAGACGGTTGAGGCAAAGCGCGCCATCTTTGCCGAGCTTGATCGCATTGCACGTCCTGATGCGATCCTCGCATCGTCCACGTCGGCCATTATCGCCAGCTTGTTCACTGAAAACCTGTCTGGGCGACACCGGTGTCTCGTCGCGCATCCCGTTAATCCGCCTCATCTCGTGCCGCTCGTTGAATTGGTCGCAAGCCCGTGGACGGGCCCTGAAACCATCAGCGCCGCAAAACAGGTCTATGAAACGATCGGTCAGGTTCCGATCGTGGCTCGTCGCGAGATCGAGGGTTTCGTGCTCAATCGCTTGCAAGGCGCGCTGCTCGCGGAAGCGTTCCGTCTGGTCGGTGACGGTTACGTTTCGCCGCAGGATCTCGATAAGACACTCAAGGATGGTCTTGGCCTGCGCTGGTCGTTCATGGGGCCGTTTGAGACGATAGAACTCAACGCGCCGGGCGGGGCATCGGATTATTGCGCGCGATACACGGGATTTTACCAGCGCCTGCAGTCGGAACCGGCGAGCCGGGAAGTCTATGCGCCGGCAAATGTCGAGAAAATCCTTGCGCAATGGGGCCCGACACCGCCGCCCGAAGAGTTGGCCAAGCGCACGCAATGGCGCGACCGGCGCCTCGCCGCGCTTGCCGCGCACAAAAAGGGCCAACCGGAACTTTGATCACGACAGCCATTTGCCATTGCCGAATAGCGCGCGGGTCCGTCCAATAGGGAAAAGCACGCGAATCAATCATGGCATCGCTCGATACTGTCAGCCTCACCATTCTGCTCGGCGCCATCATGGTGCTGGCCGGCATCATGTCGAGCCTGGTCGCGCTGCGTTTTGGCGCGCCCCTGCTGCTGGTCTTTCTCGCGGTTGGTATGCTGGCCGGCGAGGGAGGGCCGGGCGGACTGCATTTTGACGACGTGCGCTCGACTTACATGGTCGGCGCGATTGCGCTGGCGCTGATCCTGTTTGACGGCGGATTGCGAACGCGCTTGCAGACGTTTCGCAGCGTCCTTGCCCCTGCAGCGGTTCTCGCGACCAGCGGCGTGCTCATCACGGCAGCTTTGACTGCGCCGGTTGCGCACTACACGCTCGGACTTGGATGGGTCGAGTCTCTGCTGGTCGGCGCAGTCGTGGCCTCGACCGATGCGGCTGCGGTGTTCTTCCTCGTGCACGCCCGCGGCTTGCGTCTGCGTCCACGCGTGGCGGCAATCCTTGAAGTTGAGTCCGGCACCAACGATCCGTTTGCGGTTTTTCTCGCTATCGTACTTGTAGAAATCCTGCTCGTCGGCAATCAGCCTTGGCCGACAATTGCGATGATGCTTGTTCAGCAAGGGGTGGCCGGTGCGGCGGTCGGCATCTTAGGCGGGCGTGCAATTGTCGCTGTACTCAACCGCATCAGTTTGCCGCAGGGGCTGCATGCGCCGTTTGTGACGACTGCGGCGCTCGTCGTGTTTGGCGTCGCCGCCGCCATCCACGCCTCGGGCTTTCTTGCAGTCTATCTCGCGGGTTTGATCGTGGGCAATCGCCCGACCCGCGCCCATAATACGGTCGTCGTTTTTCTCGACGCGGTGACGTGGCTTGCCCAGATCGCCATGTTCGTTCTGCTCGGGCTTTTGGTGTGGCCCGAGCGTCTGGCAGCCACCGCCGGGCCGGCCCTTCTCCTAGCCCTGTTTCTGATGCTGGTGGCGCGCCCCGTGGCGACGTTTATTTGTCTCGCGCCCTTTCCGTTTTCGCTCCGGGAGCAATTGTTTATTTCATGGGTTGGATTGCGCGGCGCCGTCGGGATTTTTCTTGCCTCAATTCCCCTGCTGGTCGGCCTCAAACAAGCGCAGCTTTATTTCGATGTCGCCTTTGTGGTCGTTGTGGCATCGCTGTTGGTGCAGGGCTGGAGCATTCCTGCTGCAGCGCGCCTGCTTCATGTGGCGCTGCCGCGCATCGATCGCGCAGCCCGACGTGTCGAGCTCGATCTTCCCGGTCAGTTGTCGCAGGAGCTTGTCGGTTATGCGGTGGAGACGAACAGCCCCTACTTGCGCCGCGGCATTATTCCATCCTGGGCCAAGCCGACACTGGTGATCCGTGACGAGCGTGTGCTCACGGCCGCCGAGGCCGGCAGCGTTCATCACGGAGATTACATCTACGTGCTGGCGCCCCCTGAAAAAGCGCAGGCGCTTGATCGCTTCTTTACGGATATGCCGCCGCCGGCGACGCCGGATCCTCGTTTGCTCGGCGATTTTTTCGTGCCCGCCGATGCAACGCTGGGCGCCTTGGCCGAGATTTATGGATTGACGATCGATGCCGCCGACCCTGAAATGACGCTCGACAATTACTTTGCCACACATTCAAAGAGCGCGATCGTCAAAGGAACCACGTTGCGGCTCGGCACCGTCGCCTTGATCGCGCATGTCGTCGAGCAGGGCCGCGTCAAAACGGTTGGCATTCAACTGGCCGAGCCGGAGCCGGTCGTTGTCGCGCCGAAAAAGCCGTTGCGGCGTCTGTTGCGGAAAATCCGGCGCAGGCTTGTCTCGCTTAAATTCTGGTAACCCAAACTGGCATTCATTAGCCTCATCCTTCGAGGCTCGGCGTAATTCGCCTCGCACCTCAGGATGACGCTGGTGGAATACGGCCAGATCAGGCCAGCAGATCGGACGAGACGGTCTCAAGCAATTCCAAGCCGCCGGTTGTGATGATCCGCCCGCCCTCGACGCGGATCACGGAGGTGGCAAGCCGGCGAATTTCAGCCGCATGATGGCTGACATAGATCATCGGTACCTTCGCCTCGTCGCGCAGCCGTTCGAGAAACGGCATGATCTCGGCCTTTCGCTGCACATCGAGCGAAGCAAGCGGCTCATCCAGCATCAAAAGCCGTGGGCGCATTAACAACGCGCGGCCAATCGCAACGCGTTGGCGCTCGCCGCCGGACAAATGGCCCGGCCGGCGTTTGACGAGATGGGCGATATCGAGCATGCCAACGATGCGGTCGAATTCAACTTGATCAGGCGCAAGCCCGCACATCCGGCGGCCGTAATCAAGGTTGCTGCGGACGCTCAAATGCGGAAACAACCGCCCGTCTTGAAACACGTATCCGAAGCGCCGCCGCCCCGGCGGCACATCGATGCCGGCCGCCTTATCAAACAGAATATTTCCATCATGGATCAATCGTCCGCGATCGGGGGTTACAAGCCCGGCAATCATATTGATGATGGTGGTTTTGCCCGAACCGGACGGACCAAACAAAGCGGTGACGCCGTCCTTGGCTTTAAACTTTGCGGCAATTGAGAACGCGCCCAACCGCTTTTCCACGTCGACGTCGAGCATCCTATTCCCCGTGGAAACGCGTTCCGGCGCGCCGTGCGAACCATTCCGAAACAACAAGCGCGATGAGTGCAAGTGCAACAGCAACAATCACCAGGCGCGCCGCAGCGGCATCGCCGCCGGGAACTTGCGTCAATGAATAGATTGCCGCCGAGATTGTTTGGGTTTCGCCGGGAATATTGGAAACGAAGGTGATCGTTGCGCCGAATTCACCCAACGCTTTGGCAAAACAAAGCACCATGCCCGCGATGATCCCGGGCAAGGCGAGCGGCAGGCTCACGGTCATAAACACCCAGGCGCGGTTCGCACCCAATGTTGCGGCGGCATCTTCAAGCTTGGGATCGATCGCTTCGAATGAAAGCCGGATCGCGCGCACGAGTAAGGGAAACCCCATGATGCCGCAGGCCAGGGCCGCCCCTGTCCAGCGAAACGACAGCACGATGCCGAGGTGTTCTGCAAGAAAAGCTCCGATCGGCGCACGGCGGCCAAACGAGATCAGCAGGAGATAACCAGTGACGACGGGCGGCAGCACCAGCGGAAGATGGACGATGCCGTCGACGATGCTCCTGCCCCAGAAATTCTTGCGCGCCAGAAGCCAGGCAACCGCGACGCCGAATGGCAGCGCCACCAGCGTCGCCCAAAAAGCGATGCGCAGCGAGAGCTGCACGGCCGTCCATTCCTGAGGCGAAAGATCAAACACCGGAAGATCTCTGTTTGAAAGTTCAAGAGGTTGGCTTGATCAGAACGGAAAATCCATAGGATTCGAAAATCGTTTTGGCCGCGGATGAGCGTAGGAAAGCCAAATATTGTGTGCCTTCCCGATGGGCCGCCGTGCTCAGCGCCAGCGGATAGATGATGGCAGGATAGGAATCCGCGGGAAATGTTCCGATGATCTTCACTTTGGGTTCAACTCTAGCATCGGTTTCATAAACGATGCCGAGCGGTGCCTCCCCGCGCGCGACCAGGGTCAAGGCGGCGCGCACATTGTCGGTCATCGCCATTTTGGGCGCCGCCTTGCTCCAGACACCGAGCTTCTCAAGTGCGGCCTTGGCGTACTTTCCAACGGGAACCGCTTGCACGTCGCCTGTGATGATGCGTCCGTCGCCTGCAAGTGCGGCGATGTCAAAGCCTGGAGTGATCGCGACCGCATTGAGCTTTGCATCCTTCGGCGCGATCAGCAC
>DATAIA010000326.1:0-7537 GCA_036262895.1 Xanthobacteraceae bacterium | reverse complement strand
ACCGGCGCCGCCGGCATGATCCGCTTCACCGCTTCGGAATTATAGCCGACACCGATCGTGCCCCACATCCACGGGATCGCGTGGCGATTGCCGGGGTCGTATGTCGCGAGCTGGCTCATCAGCACACGATCAAGGTTGCCGTAGTTCTTCAGCTTCTCATGATCCAAAGGCCGGTAGAGGTGCGCGGGTATTTGCAACGCCAAAAACGGCGAAGCCGTGGGCACGACAAGATCGTATCCTGTGCGCCCGGCGCGCAGCTTCGTATCGAGCGTCTCATTCGCGTCGTAAACGTCGTAGTGGACCTTGATTCCGGTTTCGGCCTCAAACCGCCGGATCGTGTCCTCGGCGATATAATCGTTCCAGTTATAGACGTTGAGCCGGGCTTCCTGCGCACGCCCCTGCTCTACCCAAAGACAAAGCGCCAAACCGGCCGCTACCAATCCGGCCCACCGTTTGAGTGTCGTCCGATATTTCGTTTGTCTCATCATCGATGCGGATTGAGCCCAGGGAGAAACGCCCTGTCAATGCAGTTCCTTCCAGGTGCCTCCAAATGGACGCATCAGCACCGATATAGCGCCCGCACGTAGTCTTCCGGCAATCCCCATTCCCGGGCGGATGCAATGACAAGCTCCCGATACCCGCGAACCGGGCGCCCCGGTTCGCGAGATCGTCCCACATAGACCAGCGCCGCCTTACATTGCGAGCCCATCCGCACGGGAAGAATGCGACGCACGTAAACACCTTGGTCGAGATTTTCATAGGCGTTGAGTGCAGCAAGATCTCTCGGCTGCAAATGCCAGAGCACGCCATGCACCGTACGCCCCGGCGATGGAGCAGCCGAAGCATAGCCATCACTCATGATCAGATAACGCCAGCCATCAAGGCGCGCGAGCCCGATTGCTTTTGCACTCGGGCAGCGCCGCTGCATGTGTACTCGGCTCATGTTCGAGCCATAGGCGAAATGCAAGATCATGATGTTCTCGTCTTAGCTCGCGCCAGCAAACAAAAAAATGGAGGCGTGGTCCAGCGGGAACACGCCTCAGTTTATTGATCGATCATTGATTACTCGCGGATGTTGGTGACCGCGTTCGACTACTGCGCACTTATTCGACTACTCCGTTCTTAAAAGAACGAGCTGAAGAAGTGGCCGACTGACTTGGCTGCAGAGACAACCGTGTGGCTTACAGCTTTGACGCCGCCTGAAACGGTACTGCCGAACAGAGCCCCGGCCTGCTTGAATGTGGTGACAACGCCGATAGCAGTGTGTGCAAGGACTGAGGGCACTCCGCGAGCACCCTCGGCGAACGTCGTGGCAACCGACGCAACCCCATGACCGACAGTGCTAGCCGCCGAGGCAACTCCGTGCCCAACAGCTGTGGCAGCGACCGAAACTCCGTGACCAATGGTGCTGGCTGCGCCGGCAACTCCATGGCCAACCGTCGTCGCGGCAACCGAAACTCCGTGACCGGTCGCCTTCGCTCCCGCAATGACCCCCTCCCGAGCATAGCCGACACCGGTGGTGATCCCGTGGATCACAGTCATCGTGGTCCGGCCAATGGTCAGGTCGCCGCTCTGTTTGACATCAACGCCGAGGATGTGCGGCTTAACCGTGGCGCCATTGGTTGGTGCGCCGGTCGTGGTGCCGGTGGAGGGCGCACGCTGACCACCGTTCGTCGGTGTCGGATTGTTCGAAATGCTTTGCGCGGTGGTCGAGGTCCGCCCAGTGGTCGAGGTCCGGGCCGTCTGGCTAACAGAGGCGGACATCTTGACCGCTGGCTGTTTGGCGACCTGCCGGGTCGCCATTGGACGGAACTGGTTCTGGTTCATCGCATGCATCCCACCGCCAGCGCCGCGGGCATTGGCGATCTCCGCCGTCGCAATCACGGCAACACCAGTCGCAAGGATGGCGGTCAGGCGGGTCAGGCGAGAAGCGGTTGAGGTTTTCATGGGTGCTCTCCGGTATTTGAGCCGCAGGACGCCTGCGGTGGGGTGGGTTTCAGCACCACCCCTTGGTGGACGCTGACGAAACCTTGCCGGAGGGCCAGGAGGCCCGCGTCATACGTTCGGAGGACCCCATAAAAAAACTTTGACCCGCGCCTGAGCGGCACGGGTTTTTCTGAAAAATATTGATAATTCAGATACTTAGATATTATTAGACGCTACACTTGGAATTTTTGCGCGAGTTTTCACCCAAACCGCGTCCGCCGGAGCCCGCCTATAATCAAGCAAACTCCAGGATCACCGCGTCCACGGCCAGACTGTCCCCGGGCTTTGCGATGACGCGAGCGACCACACCGTCCCGCTCCGCGCGCAACACATTTTCCATTTTCATCGCCTCGACCACGGCCAGCGTTTCACCGGCTTTAACCTCCTGGCCTGCCGCAACGGCAATCGAAACGACAAGCCCCGGCATCGGACAGCGCAGCGCTTTTCCCACATCGGCCGCCACTTTGATGGGCATGAGTCGTGCGGCTTTAGCCTCGCTTTCCGTGTAGACGTGCGCCCGCACTTCAGCACCGCCATGCATAAGATCAAAACCGTTCGGGATCATGCGAATGCGTGCCGCAACCGGTTGGCCATCAATGGTGCCCAACCAAACTGGTTCACCCGATTTCCAGGTCGATTTCAGCACGCAAGTGCGGACAACGTTTGCTGCCGCGTCAAGGAAATGAACAAGGATCTTGTCCTCGTCACGATCGACATCGAGGCGATATTCGCCATCGCCCAGCCACACCGAACGCCGGCGCTCCCGTGTGACCATCCTGCTCATCAACTGATCGGAAATTCGCCGCTTACGCTCACCCAACACATGGTCAATTGCGGTAGCAATGGCTGCAAGCATTTGCCCGAGCGCGCCTTCCGGTTTCAATCCATAAAACCCATCCGGAAATTCTTCCGCAATAAACCCGGTCGATAACTTAGCTGCGCGCCAACGCGGGTGTGTCATCACTGCGCCCAGAAATGAAACGTTGTGACGAATGCCGTCAATTGCGAATGCATCCAGCGCATGAGCCTGCGCGTCAACGGCTTGCATCCGTGTCGGAGCATGGGTCACGAGTTTAGCAATCATCGGATCGTAATAGATCGAGATTTCGCCCCCCTCGTAAACACCCGTATCGTTACGAACGGTGACGCCTTGCGTTTGAGTTTCCGCGGGCGGCCGGTAAGTCGTCAAACGACCGGTTGAAGGCAAAAAGTTTCGCAGCGGATCCTCGGCATAGATACGCGTCTCAACGGCCCAGCCGTTGAGCGTCACATCCTTTTGCGTGATGCTCAGTTTTTCGCCGGCGGCAACACGGATCATCTGCTCAACCAGATCGATGCCAGTGACGAGTTCCGTCACGGGATGCTCGACCTGCAGACGCGTATTCATTTCGAGAAAGAAAAAGCTTTTGTCCTGGCCCGCAACAAACTCAACTGTGCCCGCGGAGTCGTAACCGACCGCTTTGGCAAGCGCCACCGCCTGCTCGCCCATTGTCTTGCGCGTCGCCTCGTCGAGCAACGGGCTGGGCGCTTCCTCGACGACTTTCTGATTCCGGCGTTGGATCGAGCATTCCCGCTCGCCCAGATAGACCACATTCCCATGCTTGTCGCCCAGCACCTGGATTTCAATGTGGCGCGGATCGACAATAAATTTTTCAATGAACACGCGATCATCGCCAAAGGACGATTTCGCTTCCGAGCGCGCACGGGTGAAGCTTTCTGCAACTTCCTCCCTGCTACGCGCGATCCGCATCCCCTTGCCGCCGCCGCCGGCAGATGCCTTGATCATCACCGGGAAGCCAATCTCAGTTGCGATCTTGACCGCATGGGCTTCGTTTTCGATCACGCCGAGAAAGCCGGGAACCGTGGAGACTTTGGCGCTGGCGGCGGCTTTTTTTGACTCGATCTTATCGCCCATTGCCGCAATCGCCCGCGGATTGGGGCCGATAAAAACAATGCCTGCGGCCTCAAGGGCTACGGGGAAGGCCTCGCGTTCGGACAAAAATCCGTAGCCTGGGTGCACCGCTTCGGCACCGCTCGCGCGGCAGGCTTCAACAATCTTTTCAATGACCAGATAACTTTCAGCGGCCGGCGGCGGGCCGATATGCACGGCGTCATCCGCCATCCCGACATGCAATGCGTCCTTATCCGCATCGGAATAGACTGCAACGGTCTGGATGCCCATCCGCCGCGCAGTCTTGATGATGCGGCAAGCAATCTCACCACGGTTAGCGATCAGGATGCGTTTGAACATGCGCCGAGAGTGCCCTTCCAAGGCTTGCTTTGGGACGTTCGTGTAAAAATATCAATGCCCCCGATTTGCGATTGGTGCGAATATCCCTTCACCGCGTGAGTTCGAGTGCACTCGTGAGATCGTTGACTTTGGCATCGCGTTCGCTCAGCGGGGCCAATCCAAACCGTGTCTCAATCAGTTTGAGGATCGAGGTGGTATCATACGTCGTGTGATCGATGAATCCCTTTTTAGCAAAGGGTGAAACGACGACCGTCGGCACTCGTATTCCAGGCCCCCACCGGTCCGTTTTTGGTGGCGACACATGGTCCCACGCACCTCCGTTTTCATCGAAGGTGACTATGACGACCGTATTCGACCAAATCGGACTTTTTTCAATCGCAGCCAGGATCTGACCAACATGCTCATCGCCTTCGAGCACATCGGCATAGCCGGGGTGCTCGTTTAGCGAGCCGATAGGTTTGTAGAAGGCAACTTGCGGCAAGTCCCCCTCGCCGATCGCTTTGATGAAGTCCTTCGCATCTTTTAGATGTTTAGTCCGCTCCTCCATTCCGTCTGAATATTTGCGAAAATAAGCAAACGCCTGATGATGGAATTGGAAGAGCTTATCGGGCCGGCCCGCAATTGCGTCATCCCATCCGCCGGAATACCACGCCCAGCTTATTCCCTTCTCGCTCAACCTGTCTCCAATCGTAGGCATGTCCTGCGGCGGCAGTAAACGCGATTTGTCGGTAATCGAACTGCTGTGAGGCCCCTGGAGCGGCTGAATTGTGTTTACGGCATAGCCGTCCGGAGTGACGACATCCGGACTGCCTTCAATCAGGTTTCCGTTTGCATCGAGCTTGGCGACGATTGCCGGCGGCGCGTTGTCATAACGAGGCGAACAGGCGCAAACAAACCAGAAGTGATTGAGAAACGAACCGCCGAATGCCGCATGAAAGAAGTGGTCCGCAAGCGTGTAACGGCGTGCGTATTCCCATAGCCGCGTGTGGCTGCCATCATAAAAGCCCATCGCAAGACCCGCGGCATCGGAATAAGCCACGAACTTATCCATGCGTCCGCCGTTGATTTGCGCCTGCTGTTCGTAAAATCGATGAATGAGGTCGCCGGTCTTCTGGCCTATCGGGACATAGGCCTCGATACTGAATGGCTGATTGGGCAGGTTATCTGGAAACCGCGGGTCAATCCGCGGAGGCTTGTGCATCGTATCGATGGGGCGGGGTAGAAACTCGTAAGGACGGCCAGTCTTGTCCACCTGCACCTTGGTTGAGCCCGCAACCGCAAGCCCATCGGCGCCAGGAAAAAATCCAAACAGCTTATCGAAACTCTGGTTCTCTAAATAAATGACGATGACGTGCTGGATGTCTGATAACTGAGCAGCCGTCACCGAGGTGGAAGGTATCGCTGCCGCGGCCGCAATCATCCTTGCGGCGAGAAGGCCTGCGCGCATTGTAGTCTCCCCCAAGTCCGTCTGGGTTGGACTTGTTACATCCTGACGACGGTTCACGCTACCCCTGGCGTGAGTAACCGGTCAGGGGTCATGCGCTAGAGAGATAGAGCCAAAGGCAGCGGCAATCGCGTGGCGAAGAACTCGCCTCTGTTTGTAAGCGCCAATTACGAGATGACATCCAGAACGGACGCGATCGAATTCGCCATTTCAAGGCTGCCGGCGCCGATCAACAGCGCAATAATTGAATTGAGCCGCACACTGGTGCGCTTCGTGGAACGGACCTGGGAGGCAAGCCAAGAGGCGATTTCACGATCGACGGCCTCAAACCCGTCAGGTCCGGCCCAGCTTTCGAGAGGCGTGCTCTGTGCGAGCGCAACATCACGCGGCGGGACGCGCCGACCTGCCGCAGCCAGCACATGATGTGCAACGGCTTTGGCGAACAATTCGTCGAAACGACCCTCATCTTCTCGATCGAGAGCTGCGGCATGGATATCGAAAAGCACTTCAGCTTCTTCACGACTGACCGGAGCGCCGGTGCGGCACCCTGCCGCAACCAAAATGCGCTCACAAAGCAGCGTATCCTGTGCATCGATGGTGCGGGAGAAATGGACGCGGCCCTGAGTGGTCGGCCCCTCGCCGGTCATCACGCCGCGGCGGAGCTCGCAAAGCGCAGCAATCGCAAGGCGCATATCAGGCGCCTTCTCAAGGGCGGCCACAATCTCATGCACATCCCCATGCACGAGGCGCGCCTGATCACTCGAATGATTCATCCTGGTCTCCGAACTGTAGAAGAACGGTATCGGACGTTGACCGTAAACAAGACGTAAATATGTCGAGCGTGCCGACTCGGATTAACTTCATCCGCAAGCCAACCACTCGAAATTTGATGGCCGATCAAGCCATACCCATGATGGCTGCGATACCGGAAAACCCCTTCTGTTCAACTCGTCGGAGCCTAGAAATTTGAGGCTGCCAAGAACATTCCCGAAGGTGGAAGAGTTCTATTCATCACAAACGTCTGGTTTGCCGCTGGATACGGTTCTATATTTAATGGGGAATTTCCACGCGCGGCGAGACTGTTGAATCCGCGCTAACGTAGTTCGACAAGGGTCCGCATTCTCGGCTTTCCAAGCAAACCGGTCGCCGGGAATTGTCCAAGTTAGGAGATGTAAAATGACGTTACAAATTGGCGACACCGCGCCCGATTTCGAAGCGGAAACAACACAAGGCCGTATCCGCTTTCATGACTGGGTCGATAGCTCTTGGGCCGTGCTGTTTTCTCACCCGAAGGACTTCACGCCGGTCTGCACCACCGAGCTTGGTGCAATGGCAAAGCTCAAACCCGAATTCGACAAACGCAATACCAAGATCATCGGGCTGAGCGTCGATCCCGTCGATAACCACGCAAAATGGGCTGATGACATCAGGGAAACGCAAGGGCACGCGCCGAACTATCCCATGATCGGGGATACTGATCTGTCGATTTCGAAGGCATGGGGCATGCTGCCGGCATCGGCCAGCGGCGATGCCTCCCAGCGCACACCTGCTGACAATCAGACGGTGCGCAACGTTTTCGTCATCGGACCGGACAAGAAAATCAAATTGATCCTGGTCTATCCGATGACCACCGGTCGCAATTTCAATGAGGTGCTGCGCGTGCTCGACTCGTTGCAGCTCACGGCCAAGCACAAGGTGGCGACTCCGGTGGATTGGAAACAGGGCGAGGACGTGATTATCGCGGGCTCAGTATCAGACGAAGAAGCCAAGAAAACGTACCCGCAGGGTTGGAAAGCGCCGCGGCCCTATATTCGCATCGTTCCGCAGCCGGGGACGTAATATCATCCTCATAAAAA
>DATAIA010000325.1:0-2249 GCA_036262895.1 Xanthobacteraceae bacterium | reverse complement strand
GTCGGCATGACCACTTCTCTAAATCTATTTTACGACTCTTTGTGAGGGTAAGCTGCCGGAGGCTCACCGCGAAGCGGTGGTTTGATGATCGTGGATCCAGGAATCAGCGCGCTGCTGAGCCTCAAGAACTTGCGCGTGACTCATGCGAGAAGTCAAAAATGCAACGCGGTACTTGCTGGCTTCATCTCCCCCTGCGCGCGCCAGGGACGACCAGAAATAGGCTTTGCTGAGGTCTTGCGGAACTCCGCGGCCAGCCATGTAATAGGCGCCTAACATGGCCTGAGCAACCACATGGCCCTGCTCGGCTGCTTTGGAAAACCACTTCACTGCCTCGCCGTAATCTTGCTTGACCTCCTCACCGGTGGCGTATTTGGCACCGACCGCAAACTGGGCCACAGGATCGCCTCGGTCAGCAAGCTTTCTTAATCCCTGAAGCGTCGTAGGTTGGCTTGCGGTGACCGCCGCCGGTTGGGTCACGGGTGTTCTTGAAGGCTGAGGAGTTTGCGCTACAAACCCGCTTCGCGGGACCCAAGTAATAAGCACCACCACAATAGCGACCAGGAGGAAGCCCGCAACGGCGGCAAGGATCATCTCCGCCCGCGTAAGCTCACGCTTCCAAAAGCGCTTTGGCTGCCGAGTTTCAGCCGATTCCGGTCCAGCCGTGACATTGAGCGGCCCGCTTACCGTCTGCCCAATCATTTCCGAAAGGCGGCTGAGCGCCGCGGCGTCACCCTCCTGGAATGAGTAGGCGGCGGGCGAGAAGACCTCCAGCAGTCCGATGACAACGTTGTTCACGATGATGGGCGCGGCAATCATGGACCGAATTCCCAGGTGACGGCAGCTTTCGCGATCCACGAGAGGATGGGTTTCAGCGTCGTCGCAGCGTTGGAGCTTCGCCGTCCGTACGCAGGCTCCGGAAAACCCCGATCCAATTTGCAGACGCGCACCCAATGGGGGCGCATCTCCCGATGAAGCTCGGCAAACCATCTCGCTTCCCTGCGCCAAAGCGATCGCGGCGCCGGACGCACGAGTCAAGGCTTGCGCGCGTTCCACCAGTAGAGAGAGCGCCGCATCGACGTTTGTGCCGAGAGCCTCAACCCGTTGTTGGATCGTGTTGAGGGTGGGCGCGTCGGCCGTCAGCAGCGGAGGATCCGGGCTCGCTGCGATCGAAGCAGCGATTGGCGGGGCAAGCGATTCGACTTCCTGTGCAGCAACTTCTGAGTCCGCTATCGCTCGAGGAATTTTGATTGCGGGTTCATAGGAATTGCCGGCTACTTTGGCTGCACCTGCCATAGCGTTGTAGAACAGCCATTCCTTCAAGTGGCGGCGCGGCGCATCGGCCATCTTGGAAAAACGAATGCCGGCAACGCCAGTCTTATCAGTCCAGACCACCATTCCCGTTGCGTTCACATAGCTCTTTGTCTCGGATAAATCGAGAACGAGGTTCAAGGTGCGATTCGGCGTCAAGGACGAATTCGCCTGAATCGCCATGCCGCTTTCGCTGATATTGACGACCTCGGTTAGGTCAAGAACCATACCGCCGCCAATGCCGTCGAAGCTGGCGTAGGCCGGGCTGTGCACTTTCTGACGCACGTGCCGGCGGCGGTTGCCGGACTTCTGCACGCCTTCCAGTATGGACAGCGGAGACTCTTGGGATGCCATATCTGAGTGCTTACATATTACCGCGACCGCAGATTGGTACAAGAGACCGTTTTTACCGAGGTTGCCTCCTAAGACGCTTGCCGATCCGGGGGTCTGGGCTTAAAACCGTTGGCATGCCGCGAGATAGCCGCCACCGTCATGCCCGCCAGCAACTGCATAGTGGCAATATCCTGGTGATCGAAGGCAAAGGGTGCTGAAGAGAGGACCTCGAACAGGCCTAATGTTCGACGGAAATAGCGTAAAGGCGCCACCAGTATGGATCGCACACCCAGTCTGCGGCAGCTGGCCACATCAACGTGGGGATTGGCTTCCGCATCTCCGCAGACAAGCACCTCACCGGTTCGCACGCATTCGGCAGAAATGCCGGTATCAGTCTGGAGGCGTACCCCCAGGTCGGGGGCAGTTCTGCCCGCGCGCGCGCGACAGACAATTTCGTTGCCGCGACGCAGAGCAACGGCCGCTCCACTGGCTGCCGTGATCACTTGTGCTCGCTCGGCAATCAAGCTGATGGTCGGCTCGAGATCGAGTTCCGCGAGATCGATATTGCTCTGGTGCAACAGGAGTTGATGCGCCGGATCGGACTCGCG
>DATAIA010000324.1:0-7441 GCA_036262895.1 Xanthobacteraceae bacterium | reverse complement strand
AGTAACAAACGAATGCTCGCGCTAGCCGCTAAAAAATATTCGTCAGCTGACCGAAGGGGCTACTGAATTGTACGCTTGGTCGCGAACGTAGCGTGTAGCAGCGATCCGCTGCTGTCTCTGACTTTTACTGCTAGATACTGCTTAGAAGGACTTCCATCCGTAGCACCAACCCGCTCCCTCGATAAGTCGGCAAGAGCGTAGGCCACTCCGTCGCGCACCTCTGCGATTGAACAAGTTCGGTACCTTCTTCGTCTGTAGTCACTTCGTCCAGCACCCGCAGGTCGAAATAATTTAGGGTCAACTGGACTCGCTAAGGTTTTAATCTGAAACGCGCATAGCTGTCCCTGCCACCTTGGCCGGCAACTGCACAAAGGTGGCCATCGTTCCTATTTCGGTGGCCGCAGCCCCGAAGGCCGCGGAGCGAGATACCCCTAAACGCGCTTGCAACCAGGTCTTGCGGCTTCCTAAAAAGCGGAGATAGGCAGGAGTGGTGAAGAATCCTCTCCACCGATAGGATGAGTGACGCGTACGGTCCTCTCAAGCTTGGCTGTCTTGGCCCGCAAGTTGGCGCCGAACCTGCTGGGCCAGTGCGCTTAAGGAGAAAGGCTTAGTAAGAAGAGAGACCCCCGGATCTACCCGGCCATGATGGACAATTGCGTTGCGCGAATATCCTGTCATGAAAATAGCCTTCAAATCCTGATTGTGCTTGCGGGCCTCATCCACAAGCTCGCGCCCATTCATGCCGGGCATAACGACGTCCGTTAAGAGTAGGTCAACCCGCTGCCGCCTTAGAATAGCTAAGGCTGTCTGACCATCGGCGGCCTGGATTACCTTATATCCCAAATCAATAAGTGATTGGAGGACGTATGTTCGAACGTCTGGATCGTCTTCCGTTACAAGAATCGTCTGGCCATTGCCCTGCGGAATGGCTTCTGTAGGCTCGTCTTCAACGACATACGCACCCGCCGTGGGCTGGCGCGGCAGATAAATTTTGACTGTCGTACCTTCGCCAACTTCAGAATAGATCTGTATATGACCGCCACTTTGCTTCACGAAGCCATAAGCTTGGCTGAGGCCAAGTCCAGTGCCGGCACCGGGCGGCTTGGTCGTAAAGAACGGGTCAAAAGCTTTGTCGACAACCGACTTTGGCATCCCACCACCAGTATCGGTGACCGCGATCAAGACATACTGCCCGGTCTCCAAACCCCGCACGGCTTCGGAATAGTTCTCATCAAGATAAGCGTTAGCCGTCTCTATCGTAAGCTTACCACCATTCGGCATCGCATCTCGGGCATTGACAGCAAGATTGAGCAACGCGGACTCCAACTCGGTGATGTCAGCTTCTATTTCCCAGAGTCCCGCACCTCTCACCGTTTCAATAATAATCGTCTCGCCAAGAACTCTGACTAGCATCTCAGACATTGTACTCACGAGGCGATTTACGTCGATCGGCTTGGGATTTAGAGCTTGTTTACGTGAAAAAGCCAACATTCGCCTCGTCAACTCCGCAGCACGAGCGGCGCCCCGTTGAGCATTCTCCAACATCATGCGAGGCTTACCGTCGGGAATTTGCCGGATCGCCATTTGCAAATTACCGCTAATGACCGTGAGAAGGTTATTGAAGTCATGCGCAATTCCGCCGGTGAGTTGACCGACCGCTTCGATCCTTTGTGTCTGCCTAATATTTTGTTCGAGCATTTCGCGTCGCTCAACCTCAGCATAAAAGGCTTTGGTGCGACGCGCTGTTAAGACGATGAATAGAGAGATAAGAGCCACGGCGGGAACGGCAATGGCTAGATAGCCAGCCATTTGCATTGCCCAGCTTCGAACAACTTCTTTGGTCTCCATGCTCGACGATACGTAGACCGGCAATTCTTGGAGCTTGCGAACGGCAAAGCGACGCTCCACTCCATCCACTTGTGAAACCGCCGTATAGCGACCACCATCCGGTGTCGCCTGAATTAGTTGTCCAAAGCCGCTCGACGGGTCGAGCACAATGCCAGGCTGGGCCGTAACTGGGTGACGAGCAAGCACAACGCCGTCACTGCGAATGAGAGCAAAGCTCGCGCTACTGTTGCCCCGGAGGGTAGCATAGACTTGCTCAAACGCTGACGGAAGAACTGAGATCAGCGTATAGCCAATCAAATTCCCAGAGGCGTCCAGTCGCTGCTTGCTCACTGGGAAAAGGATCGAACGCGAGAGTGTTATCTCCACCACTCTCCCGACTTCCGGCTGCAGACCTTTTGCCAGTTCCTTCTTCAAAAAAGATCGCTCGGGAGCATTGAATGACGGCGGTATAGGGTAGAAAAGGGACGAAACGACTGCATCGCCATTTCGGTCGAGCACCCAAATCGAGCTGATGTCAGGAAAAGCACGCGTGAACTGTTTGAGGCGCTGGCTTAACTCGGCGGCGGTTTCCGAAATTACCCCGTCGGATTTGCCCAGCGTGATCTGATCAACGCTATCGAGAGTGACATCAATCGACCGAAAAATACGCAGCGCCTGTTCTGCGGATACAGCGAGTGCGCGATCAATCCGTTCGTCGGCAAGGTCGAACGCCTGATGATACGACGCGTACGCCACATAGGCAAATAACAAAGTGGGGACAACCAAAACGGCTGCCAAGGAGAACCAAAGCCACCGTAGTGCAGCCTCCTTTCTGCGTTGCATTCCAAAAATTGACCCTTGATGTCTGGTGTCCAATCGATCCAAACTAGCCTTATCCGAAGAGGCGGATACACCCAATCAAATTCTCACTCCTGAGGACGTCTCAGTCACTTCCCGAATGTTAAAGCCGGGGGGCGGCGCTGCCTCCGGACATCATGCGCCTCTGGTCCCTGCCTCCAGGTAGGCCGGAGGTTGGAATGGCGGCTTCCGTATCACGGCTCCGCGGTGTTTCTGGAGCCGCTTCATTGCATCGGTCCGCCAATCAGCCAATTCCGAATACCTCTCTGAGACGGCTAGCGGCATCAGCCATGGCTTATGGGTTGTGCAGCTGCCAATTTCACAACTAGCCGAACGACCAAACAAGACCCCCGTCGTCACCGGAGCTGCAGCCGCGCGTTAGTCTCAGCGGCGGGGGCGAACCCAGTCCAATAGTTTATTCCCTTCCGGCCCGGCTCGCCGAGTAATTCTGGGCGCTCTTCACAGTCGACCTGTGCTTTGCGCCCGGCGTCGGACGCGGGCTTTTTGTCTTTCTACCCGTCGTTGTCGTCTTTGCCGACCATTCATCATTTTCACAATCCAGGCGAGATAAGCCATCGACCTAGTAGGGTTCAAGCATGCTCCGCAAGATTCGGCTCACCGACGAGCTAGGAACGTTCCGCGGGAGCATCAGTTATTCCAATTGAGCAGCAGTAGGTGCCGCGATGGATCCAGAAGATTTCAATAAGGCGATGTTTTATGCCCAGTTGGGTATCGACGATCCGCGAATACTTTTGGACCGACATGTTTACGACCTATTCAAAGAGGGCGAAACTCGACCTCTTATATTAGCGAACAGGGCGATCGAGCGAATGGAGCGGCAACTCGAGGCCGAGTTGGAAATACGATCAGAAGAGTTGTTTGTGGTCTTCAACCATCATTAGCGGGGTGCGGCAACGGCTGGCCGGACCGAATACGGCGGCGAGCTCTGGCGACTTGCCGACCTCTCGCCGCGAAGCTAGATCAAGCTAGATCGCGACTCCGACAATGATAAAAAGACCTAGGTCTCTAGACGTCCCGAACCCGATCGTTCGGGTCTCGCGTTGATGATCGCGGCCGTGGCAGCGTAAGCAGCTGAATCGCGCCGCGAACTGTTAAAATCATTCAGACGCTGACAAAGCTCAACGATCCGGTGCGGCGGCCCTTTAGCGAACACCGGCTTGTGTGACTTAACCTGTCATTAGTCTTCTTCCTCATCCCGCTTGGGGTGACCATTATCAGGCGGAGACTAAGCTCGCTATCTCAGAATTGCGCACTTGGCCATAAATTGTTCCACGTCCTACTTGCCATCCGCCATCCGCGGATATTCGCTTCGACGCGAACATGTGCGGACGGAGAGCCTCGCGTCAATTGTGCCGGTTTTTGCTGCCGACTCTTTGCTTAGGCGGCCTGATCTACAACAGCCGAGACCGCACGAGGCCGACAGCCGCGGCGGGTCCAATCACTACTTGATGTCCTCAATCAAGGTTTTTCAAACTTGTGCATCCTGGCTCATCCACAACACCACCCAAGCTCCTAAAATTGTGCGGCAACTGACAATCAGGACGGGCATCCATATTGTTGACAAACGAGGAAACCGCGCCTTTGATCGCCTCGCGCAAAATAATCTAAAGCGCGTTCCTTACACCGTTCCACATACTTGTCACGCGGAACAGAGCGATCCATTCGCAAGCTCCCAACCGAATCAAAATGTAGGACTGGCAGCCGATCAAAGTGCCTTGCTCTGTTCGAAAGTTAACACCAGAACACTTTTGGTTCAGTGTGTGGATCTGCCACGGTGGCTGAAACTTTTCCGGCACGGCTAGCCTAGGAAGGCAGCCCAGGCAGCGAAGCCGTCGGGCGATGACGGCCACCATTCGGCTAGCCCGTGCTCAAACAACATTGCGATCGAGAGCGTTTGGTCGCGTGGGATCAACGACGTTCCCCGCTAGTCCAACGGCATAATGAATGTAAAGCGCGTCTCCTCTGCCGTCGAAGTGACGGTAAGTTCACCGCCATGCGCCTTGGCTATTTGCGATGATATGTAGAGCCCTAATCCGAGACCTTGGCGGCTGGCCCGTGCGTTTCCACGAAAAAATGGCTCGAACAGCTTGTCCATGGAGGCTGCAGGTATCGGCTCGCCAGCATTGGCCACCCAGAGTGCGAAGGACCCCTCGCGCGTCTCCGCATGCACGATGACTGGTTTGCTCGAAGCGCCATGGGTCAGAGCGTTTCCGACCAGGTTCGAAAGCATCTGGCCGAGCCGCTGACCGTCGCAATTCACCGGTCGATCGATCTTGAACTCGGCTTCAATGACGCGGCCGGGCGAGGCTAGTCTCAGTTCGTCGACAACGCCCATGAGGACCGGCTCAAGCGGCCTTCCGAAATCTCGGTGCAAGCCGATACCGCCGCCCAGCCTCCCGCGGGCGAGATCCAAGACGTTGTCGATGAGGCCGGCCATCCGCATGACGGTGGTCTGCATCATCGCAATGATCTGGTGCTCTTTTTCGGTCTGCACCGTCCGGTCAAGAATGCGGGCGCCGGCGCTGATCGAGGCGAGGGGATTGCGCAGATCGTGGCCGAGGACCGCGATGAACTGCTCCCGGAGCTCCGAGGCTTCATGCTCTCGCCGCAGGTTGACTTCGGCGGATTTTTCGCCCGTCCGGGCCGTCTCCCGTGACCGAAGAAGCTCCTGTTCGTAGCGGCGGCGGTCCGTCGCCCTGAGGAGCGTCACGCGGATGGACAGAGAGTGGCCGTCGCCATCGCGCCGTTCGGCGGCGTTGGCGATCATCTGCAGCGGTTGTCCATTCGCCTTGAGCACGTCGATCGCGAATTCCTCGAAGGTGCCCTGCATCCGCAGCAGCGGCGCCATGTGGGTTTCGTAATAGATGCGTCCGGCCATCGTCAGGAAATCGCTTAAGCGCTTTCCGATCATCTGGTTGGCAGCATGACCGGACCAGCCCAGGAAGGTCTGATTCACGTAGTCGATCCGGCCGTTTGGAAGCACGCTGAGATACCCGCAAGGCGCGTTCTCGATCATGTCCTCGAAATCGAGTTGTTTGGGGATATCCACGTGCGGTTACACGAAGGTTCGCATTGCAGACACCACCTCGTCAGGCGCGCTGAGGTTCGGGCAATGGCCGGTTGCCTTGAGTACTATCATCCGACTGTTCGGGATGGTGCGGTTGACAAAGTCGCCAACCTCCTGGCCCGCGATAATGTCCTCGCTGCACTGGAGAACCAGGGTCGGTACGGCCAAGCGGACGAGATCCTCGCGATTGTCGGAGGTGAAGGTGACGCGGGCGAAGGCCTTGGCGATCTCCGGATCCGTCCGGCAGAAGCTGTTGGTCAGCTCTTGACCAAGCTCCGGTCGGTCGGGATTACCCATGATCATTGGAGCCATCTGCGTAGACCAGCCCATATGGTTCGATTCTAGGAATTGCAGCAGCTCTTCTATTTGTTGAGCGCTGAAGCCACCCGTATAATCCTCGTCGTCGATGTAGCGGGCGGAGGGGCCGATCAGGACCATTTTGCCGAACATGCCCGGTGCTTTCTCGGAAGCGAGGACACCGATCATGCTGCTGACTGAATGGCCGACGAATACGGCGTCCGCCAGACCGAGCTCGCGGCCGATTTCCACAACATCGTCCGCATAGCCGGCGAGGCTGGAATACTTGGCACTGTCGTAGGCGCTAAGGTCGGAGTCGCCGGCGCCGACGTGGTCGAACAGGACAGTTCGGAAGTCATTCTCGAAAGCCGGTTCTACGAACCGCCACATGTTCTGATCGCACCCAAATCCGTGAGCGAACATCATCGCTCTTTCGCCGCTGCCGCCAACGTGCACGCTGTTCCGTTTGATCACTCCCGGCATCGGCATTCTTTCAGCTGTCAGAGGTCAAATGTAGCTTGATGCGCCCGAAGGGCCAGTCCAAAACGAATAATGAAGCCCTCCCTAGGAGAGCCTTTAGTCGGATTGCGCTCTCCTGCCTACGCAAAGTTCCGCGACCGTCCGGACAACCTCATCCGGATGATACGGCTTCTGCAGCGAGCGACTGCCCGGTACGGGGCGTGCTGCGACCGGATAGAACCCCGTCGCGTAGATCACTGGAAGCTCGGGATCTTGCTTCCGGCAGTGTTCCGCAATTTGCCAGCCGTCTATGCTCCCTGGAGCCGAATGTCCGTGAGCACGTCGGCGAACCGTCGCTGGCACCAGGCCAACGCCTCCTCGCCGGTGCTGGCGTGGATCACGTGGTAGCCCGCCTCGCGTAGCGCCTCGACAACGAATTCGCAGATCAGGGGATCGTCCTCGACGACTAACACTCGCACAGAGCTACTCCTCAACACACTGAAAATACTGCGGATATCGAACGGGCGGTCGCGCCAGAGGTTCCTCAGCAACAGTCTTGAAGACTGTCAGGGATGCTCGTTTGTTCTTCGTGGAAAGCACAACGCTGATCTGCGACATAACTTTCGACCGCCAGGTCGCTGAGTCCTCCTGGAAGGCCGGCACGGGACCAAGCGACAGAGCAACCTGACCTATTTCGGTCGCCTGATGCGAGCCCACTCACATAGGTTTACCGCCCGTTAGCCAAGAATGCGGCGAGCTCGGAACGAAACAGTTTGCCTCAAATTGTTCTGGCGGAGTGTGTGACCATGACCGAGCCTTATCTGCGAGACCAAGCTGGTCGTGCGGAACGTCTCGCTCGATCCGTGATGGACACACTGACGGTCGATCGGTTACAGGCGTTTGCGGCCGACT
>DATAIA010000323.1:0-8877 GCA_036262895.1 Xanthobacteraceae bacterium | reverse complement strand
ATCTGCAAACCGAGGATGATATCGAAAACCGTCGAACCCATCACGATGACGAACTGGATCACGATCACGACGACTTCGACAGTTTTGTGGTTCCGGTCCCGGAAATCTCAGATCCCGCGACACTTGCCGCCCGCATCGCATCGCTGGCCGACATGGCCGACGTGCTGCGCGTGAAGGGTTTTGCCGCGGTCGCTGGCAAGTCCATGCGGCTGCTGGTGCAGGCGGTGGGATCTCGGGTGACCCATCAATATGACCGTCCCTGGAAAAGCGCCGAGGCGCGCCAGGGACGTTTGGTGGTGATCGGCTTGAAAGGCTTCGATCGGAACGCCGTGACACGCGCGCTCTTGCAAGGTGCCTAAGGCACGCTGGCCGACTGACGATGCATTTGCTGACGACAAGCTCCGCGACGCTCGACGAAATGATCGAGCCGATCGACCTTGGGCAACCGCCCGGGGACATTGTCGTCCTGTCTTTTGCCGATAGCGATCTGGCAGCGCTTTCAAACGCTTGGACGCTGGAACGAAACGCGCTTCCGAGCGTGCGGTTCGCCAATCTGCGCGACCTGCGCCACCCGATGTCGGTCGATCTGTGGATCGAGCGGGTCGGTGCTCATGCCAAGGTTATCCTGGTGCGATTGCTTGGCGGGCTGGATTGGTGGCGCTACGGCGTCGAGCAGCTCTCTTCGGTTGCTCGCGAACGTGGCATCGCACTTGCGCTGCTGCCGGGCGAGGATCGCGACGATCCGCGTCTTGCCGAATACTCGACGCTTGTATCAGCAGAACTTGGTTTTTTGCTGCGCTTCTTCCGCGAGGGCGGCCGGGACAATCTGCGTTCCCTGTTGCGGCGTCTTGCGAGCCATGCGGGATGCCCGCTTGAAGCAGCCGAACCTCAGCCGATCCCGCGTCATACGGCTTATGCTCCCGGCCACGGCCCGATCGAGCTGGAGGAATTCGCAAAGCATTTGCCGCAAGGCGCACCGGTCGTTCCGGTGGTGTTCTATCGTTCGATGCTGCTCGCGGGCGACACCGCGCCCATAGACGCTTTATGCGATGCTTTAGCAAAACGCGGCATGGCGCCAGTGCCGCTGGTGATCACCAGTTTCAAAGATCCGGCCTGCGCGGATTTCATTCGCGACGCACTCGTGCGTCTTAATCCCGCGCTCGTGATCACGACAACGGCATTTGCCGCCGCCGGTGAGCCGGGTCAGACGACGCCGCTTGAACTGCCTGGCGTGCCGGTGCTGCAAGCCATTATCGCGACAACCAAACGCGCCGCATGGCAAGACAGCCCGCGCGGGCTCGGCAGTTCCGATCTTGCAATGCACGTCGTCTTGCCAGAACTCGACGGCCGCATTCTTGCGGGGGCGCTTGCTTTCAAAGATCCCCTGCCGCTTGCGCAAGAACTTGCCTTCACGGCGCTCGCCAATCGGCCGGAACCCGACCGGATCGAGATGGTGGCAGAGCGCGCCGCTGCCTGGATCAAATTGCAGGCGACACCGCGCGCGGAGCGCAAGCTTGCAATCGTGATGCCGAATTATCCGGGAGTCGCGTCGCGAACCGGTTATGCAGTGGGCCTCGACGTGCCGGGGAGTGTCCTTGCGGTTCTCGATGAGCTCGCGGAAGCGGGTTACCGCATTGCGGATAGGCCGGAGCACACGCGGATCCTGCTGGATAGGCTGAGTGTTGGAGCGGATGCGCCATCTCTTGCCCTTGCGCAATACAAAGAGTTTTTAACCAGGCTTCCGGCAGAGCTGACGGCACGCATCCATGATGCCTGGGGAAATCCTGAAGATGACCCAGACGTTTACGAGGGCGCATTCAAGTTTCAGGCGCGGTGGTTCGGCCATGTGCTTGTTGCTTTGCCGCCCGACCGCGGAACCGTTTCCGACCGGCGCAGGGATTATCACAACCCTGCGCTACCCCCACGTCATGCGTTGCTGGCGTTTGGCCTTTGGTTGCGGCACGCCGCAAAAATCGACGCCCTGGTTCACATGGGGGCCCATGGCACGATCGAATGGCTGCCCGGCAAAGCGGTCGCGCTCAGCAAGACGTGCTTCCCCGAGGCGATCCTCGGTTCATTGCCGGTCTGTTATCCGTTTATTGTCAGCAATCCCGGCGAGGCCGCCCAGGCCAAACGACGCATCGCGGCGGTGACCATCGGTCACCTCCCCCCGCCCCTGGTCAACACGCAGCTTTCGAACGATCTGCGCGACCTCGAGCGGCTTGTCGACGAATATGCGCAAGCCGACGGGCTCGATCGCCGCCGCCGCGAGAAGCTGGCGCGGCTGATCGTCGAGAGTGCCGACCGCAGCGGGCTCGCCCGTGAAGCGGGCGTGACCTCGAGCACCGAGCCCGACGATGCTTTGCGTGCCATCGATGCCTGGCTTTGCGATCTGAAGGATCTTGCGATCAAGGACGGCCTGCACATTTACGGTCGCCCGCCCCAATCCAATGCCGCCGATCCATCCTGGGGTGCGAGCGCCGAAGCCGAACGGGTGGCGTTGATCGCGGCGCTTGATGGCAAACTGGTTTTGCCTGGACCTGCCGGTGCGCCCGCTCGCGGACGGCGCGACGTGCTGCCGACAGGAAGAAATCTTTTCACCGCCGATCCGCGCACGCTGCCGACACCGACAGCGCTGGATCTCGGGCGGCTCGCGTCCGATGAAGTGGTGCGCGCCTATTTGCAACAACATGGCGAAATGCCCCGCTCGATTGTAATCGATTTGTGGGGCAGCGCGACGCTACGCACCGGCGGCGAGGAAATCGCGCAAGGGCTTGCACTAATGGGTTGCCGCCCACTTTGGGATCATGCAACGGGGCGCGTGACCGGAATTGAAGTGTTGCCAACTGCCGCGTTCGGACGGCCACGGATCGACGTGACATGGCGAATTTCCGGACTGTTCCGCGATCTGTTCTCAACGCAAATCGCGCTGCTCGATGCAGCCGTTCAGGCCGTTGCGGCGCGAGAGGAAACGGCGGAGGACAATCCGCTTCGCGCGTCCGCCCTCCAAATTGACGGAAACGCTCCAATCAGAGCGGCGCGTATTTTCGGCACCGCACCGGGCGCCTATGGCTCCGGTATCGAACATCTGCTCGGCGAGACGGCGGATCATGACACGCTTGGGGCTGCCTATCTCAGCGCAAGTTCGTATGCCTTTGGCGGCGGCCAGGGCGAGGGAACAAAAATGCCCGGCGCATTCGCGGATCGCGTTGCGCAAGCGGATGTGTTGCTGCACGTCAGTGACAATCCTGACCGCGATTTGTTGGAAGGTTCAGCCGATGTTGCGTTTGTCGGCGGTTTTGCGGCTGCTGCCAAAATGCTGGCGCGCGCGCCCGACCTCGTGATGCTCGATGCCACCGATCCGGCCCGCCCTCGCGCGCGATCGCTTGCATCAGCATTGGCCAGAATCGTCCGCGGCCGCGCGACGAGCCCGCGATTTATCGCCGGCCAAATGCGTCACGGGCCGCGTGGGGCTGCGGAATTCGCGGAAACCGTTGATCGCCTGGTCGCCTTTGCGGAAACGACAGGGGCAGTGTCCAACGAATTGTTTGATCTCGTTCATGACGCCTATCTCGGCGATTTCAACGTTCGGGAATTCATGCTGCGTGAAAATCCGGCCGCGGCACGGGAAGTTGCTGAACGCCTTGATGCCGCGCGCCGGCATGGATTGTGGCATCCGCGGCGCAACGACATTGAGGTGTCGCTTGCCGCCGCAATGGGGGCCGCGCCATGACCGGCAAGGCAGCATCGCTGCGCCGCGGCGCATGTCCGGGCCTCTATGCTCCGATGGAAACCGGCGACGGGCTCCTGGTGCGGCTCCTGCCATTGTCGCGAACAATTTCACTTGATGCATTCGCTGGACTCTGCCGTGCCGCGCAGCGCCATGGCAACGGCATGATTGAAGTGACCGCGCGCGGAAGCCTACAAATCCGGGGGCTGACGCAGACCTCCGCGCCGCTCCTGGCTGACGAGGTCGCCGCGCTCGGCGTGGCGTCTGAAACTACGGTCCCCATCCACGTTAATCCATTGGCGGGGCTTGATCCGTCTGAAATCAGCGACGCCTCGGAGCTTGCTGCTCAACTCCAACAATGCTTGAGTGAAAAAACTTCCGCATCGCAGCTCAGCCCTAAAATATCCGTGTTGATTGATGGCGGCGGTGCGCTCCATCTCGATCGTTTGTCAGCCGATGTGCGTTTGCGTGCAGAGACGACTTCTGAAGGCTTGCGCTATCTCGTGGCAATCGGAGGGGATGGATCAACCGCGACAACGATTGGCGCCACCTCTCCAGAACAAGTCGTTCCGATTGTTCTCAATATTCTCCACGAACTGGCAAAACGCGGACGCGAAACCCGTGGCCGCGATCTTTTAAGCGATAACGCCTGGCGTATCGCGTTGTCCAAACTGTTGACCGATGCGCCTGCCCCGCCGCTCCGACAAGGCGGCGAGCCTATTGGCATGCATCAGATCAAAGGAGAAAAATTTGCACTCGGTGTCGGCCTGCCATTCGGCCAGGCCGCGTGTGCGGAACTCGAAGAGTGGTTGCAAACAGCAAAACAGGCGGGTGCCTCAGGGCTGCGAACTGCGCCCGGCGGCACGCTGCTGCTGATCGGGATGACAGCGTATGCTATTGATATGCTGTTCCATGCCGCCAAAGGCCGAGGGTTTATTACATCAGCCAATGACCCGCGGCGTTTCGTGGCCGCGTGCGCCGGTGCGCCGTTTTGCAAATCGGCGCAAGCGCCGGCGCGCTCGCTCGGCCCGCATGTCGCACAGGCGGCGACTTCGTTGTTTGATGGTTCGGTGACGCTGCATGTCTCAGGATGCAGCAAAGGTTGCGCCCATCGTGGCTCGCCGGCACTGACATTGATCGGCGATGACGGCAAATATCGTATTGTCATCAACGGCTCTCCCTCCGATCAAGGCACAGGATGGATTGACGCCGACGCATTGCCTGCTGCCCTTACCCGTCTTGCCGATAAGGTCCACAGCGAAAGGCAGGCCGGTGAAACAAATTCGGCAGTGCTCGCTCGCTTGGGAGCCCGCGCGGTCAGTATGGTATTGAGTGAGGAGGCTGCGTTTGTCTGAGACTTTGAATTATATCCGCGATGGAAATGCGATTTACGAGCGCTCCTTCGCCATCATCCGCGGCGAAGCGGATCTGACGCGCTTCTCGACGGAAGAAGCAGACATTGCCGTGCGTATGATCCATGCGTGCGGACTTGTCGAAGCTGCATCGCAAATCGTGTTCGGCACAGGGCTTGTGACAAGCGCACGCGCCGCGCTTGCCTCCGGTGCGCCGATCCTGTGCGACGCTGAAATGGTGGCCCACGGCATCACACGCGCGCGGCTTCCCGCCCGCAACGACGTGATCTGCACCTTGCGCGACGAACGGGTGCCCGCGCTTGCCGTCAAGCTTGGCACAACGCGTTCGGCGGCGGCCATGGAACTTTGGGGAGACCGGCTTGGGGGAGCGATTGTCGCGATCGGCAACGCGCCGACCGCGTTGTTTCATTTGCTTGAGCGGCTTGATGCCGGCGCCCCGAAGCCCGCGGCCATTCTTGGAATTCCTGTCGGATTCGTTGGCGCGGCGGAATCGAAAGACGCACTTGCCACCAATTCACGCGGCGTGCCTTTTCTCATCGTGCGCGGTCGCCTCGGTGGAAGCGCCATGACCGCCGCGGCAATCAATGCACTGGCGAGGCCCGGAATATGACTGCGCCCGGAAAACTCCTTGGCGTCGGCGTCGGTCCAGGCGATCCGGAACTGATGACGGTTAAAGCCGTTCGCGCGCTCGGCAAAGCCGACGTGATTGTCTATTTCGCCAAGGCCGGCGCGGCAGGAAATGGCTGGACGATTGCGGCTGAGCACATCCAAACATCCGCAGAAAAACTGCCGCTGATTTATCCTATCACGACGGAGATTCCGAAAGACGCCCCGGATTATCGCAAGGCGTTGTGCGATTTTTACGACAAAGCCGCGGCAAACATTGCTACGCGCCTCGACACCGGCCGCGATGTTGCAGTAGTCTGCGAAGGCGATCCGATGTTTTTTGGATCCTACATGCACGTGCATGTGCGGCTCGCGCCGCAATACCCCACGGAAATTATCGCTGGCGTTACAGGCATGTCGGGTTGCTGGTCGGCCGCAGGGCTGCCGATGGCGCAGGGAGACGACATTCTCACCGTACTTGCCGGCACACTGTCGGAAGCAGAACTCGAACGCCGGCTGGTGACGACCGATGCGGCCGTGATCATGAAACTTGGACGCAATCTGCCGAAAGTGCGCCGCGCGCTTGAGCGCAGCGCGCGGCTTGATCGCGCGATCTATGTCGAACGCGGCACGATGGACGGCAGCCGCATTATGCCGCTTGCCGATAAGCGTGACGATGATGCGCCCTACTTCGCCGTCGTCCTGGTGCCGGGATGGGAGCACCGATCATGACCGGGCGCCTGAGCGTCGTCGGACTTGGCCCGGGCGATGAGCGTTTCCTTACGCCGGAAGCAAGTGCAGCCATTGCTGCCGCCGAAATACTTTACGGCTATGCGCCCTATCTTGCGCGCATTGCCGTGCATCCCAATCAAATGCGCCATGCCTCAGATAATCGCGAGGAAGCCGCCCGCGCCGCGGCAGCGCTTGCGGCGGCGAGCAATGGCGCTGCCGTTGCGGTGGTTTCAGGCGGCGACCCCGGCGTTTTCGCGATGGCCGCCGCCGTCTGCGAGCAGATCGAAACCGGCCCAAGCGCGTGGCGCACGATCGATATTGCGATTGTGCCGGGAATAACCGCGATGCTTGCAGTTGCCGCGCAGATCGGCGCGCCGCTCGGGCACGATTTCTGCGCGATTTCGCTATCAGACAATCTCAAGCCCTGGCCGATGATCGAACGGCGGCTTGATGCCGCCGCAGGCGCCGGATTTGTGATCGCAATCTACAATCCGATCTCGCGTGCGCGGCCCTGGCAACTGGGCGCCGCATTCGAACAGTTGCGCAGGCATCTTCCCGATACCACACCCGTTATATTTGGTCGGGCTGCTGGACGATCCGATCAATCAATCGACGTCATGACGCTTGCGGCTGCCGATCCGTCCCGTGCAGACATGGCAACCTGCATTATCGTCGGCTCAGCGCAAACGCGTGTGATCGTCCGCGAAAACCGCTCGCCTCTCGTCTATACGCCCCGTGGCATGCGCGAGGTCAGCGCATGATCAATCCAGGATACCGCATCATCAACGCTTTCAACATTTGGCACGGCCGGCAAGGGCGGGCGTCGAAGCAGGATCACGTCGATGCCAAGCGCGCGTGCGGCGGCAATTTTGCCGTAGGTCGCCGATCCGCCGCTATTTTTGGCGACAACCACATCAACATTATCCCGCGCCATCAGTGCATGATCGTCCGCTTCAATGAACGGGCCGCGGCCGAGAATGTAGTTCGCATAAGGAACGGCAAGCGGCGGCTCGATCGGATCGACACTGCGCACGAGATAATGATGTTGCGGAGCCGCCTCAAAGGGCGCGATCTCCTTGCGCCCGAGAGTCAGAAATACCCGGCGTGGTGCGGCCCCGAGCGCTTGAACCGCTTGCGCCACACCTTCGACTTCGGTCCAGCGATCACCGGCAACGCGCGTCCAGGGGGCGCGGCGCAAGGCCAACAATGTGGTCGGCAAGTTGCTCACGGCATGCGCTGCATTAGCGGAAATCATGGCGGCGTAGGGATGGGTCGCATCAATCAAAATATCGATGCCCTCCTCTCTGACATAAGCGGCAAGACCGGCGGCTCCACCAAAGCCGCCGATGCGGAGCGGCACATTATGTGGGGCAGGCGCGACGGTCCTGCCTGCGAGCGACAATGTGACCGCAACATCCCCGCGGATCGCGAGGCGATTGGAGAGTTCGCGGGCTTCGGCCGTGCCGCCGAGTATAAGGATGCGTGGCATGTCGCTGGTTGATCCTGATATCGCGGAGAGTGCCGCACCATCGCGGTGGCTGTCCATCGTCGGCATCGGGGAAGACGGTGCGGAGGGCTTAAGCCGAACCGCGCGCGCCCTGATTGAAAAAGCCGATGTGGTGTTCGGTGGCAAGCGCCATCTTGCGCTGGCTGCCTCCATTATTCGTGGCACAGCCAAAAGCTGGCCGACCCCATTCGAAGGAGCCGTTATCGAAATTTTGGCGGAACGCGATCGCCAGGTATGCGTGCTCGCTTCCGGCGATCCGTTCCTCTATGGCGTTGGCAGCGTGCTCGTGCGTCACGTGCCAGCCAATGAAATAGTTGTCGTCCCGGCGCCATCCGCTTTCAGCCTTGCGGCGGCCCGGCTTGGTTGGGCTCTGCCGCAAACGGCTCTTGTCTCACTTCACGGACGTGCGCTCGACCTGATCCGCCCCCATTTGCATCCTGACGCGAAAGTGCTGGCACTAACGTCCGATGGCGATGGCCCGCGCGCGCTTGCCGATCTGCTGACAGCGCTCGGCTTTGGTGCGTCGCAATTCACCGTGCTTGAAGCGCTCGGCGGCCCGCGTGAGCGGATCCGCACCACGACGGCATCGACTTACAATTTCGCTGTTATCGATCCGCTCAATACGGTTGCGATTGAGGTGCAGGCCGCGCCGGATGCGCGGGTGATCGCGCGAGCGCCAGGGCTTCCCGACAATTTGTTCGAACATGATGGCCAGATCACCAAACGCGAGATTCGAGCGTTGACGATTTCGGCGCTGGCGCCGCGGCGCAATCAATTGCTGTGGGATATCGGTGCGGGCGCTGGATCGGTCGCAATCGAATGGATGCTGGCCGATGCGTCGCTCCGCGCGATCGCTATCGAAGCCCGCGCGGACCGCGTAGCGCGCATTGGGCGCAATGCGGCAGCCCTGGGCGTGCCGGGCCTGACCG
>DATAIA010000322.1:0-9940 GCA_036262895.1 Xanthobacteraceae bacterium | reverse complement strand
TTCCGCGATATCGTGAACGCGCAAGATTGCAGCCCCCTTTAACACTGCCATTAAATTTCCTGCAATCGAACCACCAAGGCGCTGGTGCGGCTCGGCAGGCGATACGGAATTGATGAAGCGCTTGCGTGACAGGCCCATCAGCAGGGGTAAACCGAATGATTTTAGCGCATCAAGATGAGCGATTGCCGTCAGACTTTGTTCGGGTGTTTTTCCAAAGCCGATACCTGGATCAAGAACAATCCGTTGTCGATTGATGCCCGCGCGATCCGCGATGTCGAGCGAACGCGCAAAAAACGTTTTGATATCGTCCACGATATCGATCGATGCGTCCGCATGCTCGCGATTGTGCATGATCACGACGGGAACGTGATGGCGAGCAACCACGTGCGCCATCTCCGGATCGCGTTGCAGCCCCCAGACGTCATTGACGATCGTCACGCCTGCGGCGATCGCCCGTTCGGCAATTTCAGCCTTCATCGTGTCAATCGAAACCGGCGTACCAAGCTCAGTAAGCCGGGGCAAAATCGGCTCAAGTCGCCCCCATTCATCGTCGCTCGAAACAGGAACAGCGCCGCCATAAGGTCGTGAAGATTCCGCGCCGATATCGATCAGATCCGCCCCATCGGCGATCATGCGGCGCGCATGGGCAATCGCAAATTCAGGGTCGAGGAAACGGCCGCCGTCCGAAAATGAATCGGGAGTGACATTCAAAATGCCCATCACGATTGGTCTGTGCATCGCCAATAAACGGTCGAGCGGATGTGTCGGTGGCATCACTGTGCCGTCCGGGGCGGAAGATTGGTGACGAGCAACATTCATGAGCGCCGGCTGAGCCCCCAACGCAAGCCCATTAATTTTCGATCCGGCTTCGCAAGAGATGCTTGCTCTTGCAGGGCCTGAACCTTGAAAATTCAGTCGGATATCTCCGGCACGAATGGGGGCGTGTCAAGTCACACAGGCTCAAGCTTATCAGGCTTGGGAGTTAATAAATAACTATCTTCCAGGATGAGGCCGCTTTCCGTCCAGCCAGGTTTAATAGCTGATCTTGAGCGGCAGCTGCTTGGCCTGTTCAATCCATCGTTGCACGCGTTTTTCGGACGGCAACAATTCAACGAGACGTTTCTTCTGATTGGCACTGGCCAGAGCTTTCGCCAGATTGCCGACGTTTCGATATTTGAGTTCCTTGACCGTATCGACCCCTGCCGCCTGAAGCAGCTCGGCGTAATCCTCGCCAACGCCTTTGATCCGCATCCGGTCCGCCAAATTGGCCCATCGGAGAATGGTTTTTTCGTCAACGCCGATGCTTGCAGCAAGTGCTTTGCGGCCCTTCACGTCACGTGCGGTTTCAAGCAACTTTTCGGTTGTTCGAATTCCAACGTTCTTGAGCTTGGCGGCCATCAGCGGACCGATGCCTGCAATGTCCATGATGGCATAGGACATGGACTTCTCCTTATTCTTGATGCTCGCCGAAGCCGTGATGGCGAGAATGACAAAGCATGTGACTGCGGCGTTACTTCAGACGAATTGGCTAAGACCGGGCACCGCGCCCACGATTTGGCCAACAGCATCCTCGCCGAGTTTCTCTCGCGCATAAGCAATCACTTCACGTGTGACGCTTTGCACTTGTCCCATGCTCAATCCAGCAGCCATGAGCTGGCTGCCTACGGCCATGATGCCGCCCATGCCGAACGTCGCGCCGCCCCCGTTGCCCTCTGCCGCGTTCAATGCCGCTTCTGCGCCAGGCAATTGTGCGATTAGCGCCTGCACTTTATCGGCAGGGCCTTCCTTCAACAGGAAGTTCAGAATGATGCCAATTGCCTTTTCGGAAACGGCGCGATCGAGTCCGATATTCGTTTCGAGGCGCTTGATCAGTTCGTCCATCTTGCCCCCACATGTTCCCCGCATGCGCGTCGCACTTGGCCGTGCGTTGCCGATATTTTGAACGCGTGTGTCCAAGAACACAAGCGTCAGGAATTTTCAATATCGGGATGCGGTCTGCAGATTATTGGTCGTTACGGTATTAATGGCACGCAGATTTGCGTGCGCGTCGCTATTTAGGCGAACACCAGTTCACAAGAGGTTTACTAAACCAATATTGATCGAATTCGCGACCGATGGTCGTTTAAAGGAGATCCGCCGTTTAAACGGTCCCCTTGGAAATGAATCCCGGGAGGATCTATAACGGCTCGGATGCACAGCGATTTGGAGCTGAATAGTATGGAAACGAAGAATCTTGAAGCGGTGCTCAGCCGTATCGATCTCGATCTCGATCAGAGTCTCGCCCGCTTGTTCACGCTGCTGCGCATTCCATCGATCTCAACCGATCCTGCCTACAAGGATCATTGCCGCGAGGCGGCACAGCATGTTGCAAGGGATCTCGCCAGCATCGGATTCGATACCGAGGTGCGCCCAACAGCGGGACATCCTATTGTTATTGGCAAAAGCGGCGGTGGATCTGGGCCGCGCGCATTGTTTTACGGCCACTATGATGTGCAGCCGGTCGACCCGTTGGACCTCTGGGAAACGCCTCCGTTCGAGCCGCGCATTGCTGAGTTGCCGGGTGGCCGTAAGGTGATTATGGCCCGTGGCGCCTGCGACGACAAAGGTCAGATCATGACTTTCATTGAGGCATGCCGGGCCTGGAAGGCGGTGAATGGACGATTGCCGTTTCCCATCACCATGATGATTGAAGGCGAGGAGGAATGCGGCTCCGAACACCTTTTCGGTTTCGTGCGTAACAACGCGGAGGAATTTCGCGTTGATCTTGCGCTTGTATGTGACACTGGAATGTGGAGTGCGGACACTCCTGCCGTGACGACGTCACTGCGCGGTCTTCTCCATGAGGAAGTAAAAATTCGATGTGCCGACCGCGATCTTCATTCAGGCTTGTTTGGCGGAGCGGCACAAAATCCCATTCGCATTCTGGCGCGGATTATCGCCGACATTCATGACGAAAATGGGCGAGTGACTATTCCGGGTTTCTACGAGGGCGTCCACGAATTGCCGCCTGATATTAAATCGGATCTGGCTGGTCTCAATCTCACACCTGAAGACTTTTTGGGACCGATCGGACTGAAGTATCCGGCAGGCGAGCGCGATCGGATGTTGATAGAGCAGATTTCGACCCGTCCCACCTGCGACGTCAACGGCATTGTCGGCGGGTACACCGGCGAAGGTACAAAAACCGTGATCGCAGCTGAAGCATCCGCCAAAATTTCTTTCCGCCTTGTCGGCGATCAAGATCCTGAAAAAATCCGGGACGCATTCTGCAAATTTGTTCGCGACCGCGTACCGGCCGATTGCTCAGTTGAGTTCATCAAGCATGGCGGCAGTCCGGCAATTCAATTGCCGTTTGACAATCCGGCACTTGCAAAGACACGTGCTGCGCTTGCCGCGGAATGGGGAAAGAAAGCGGTAACCGTGGGCTCGGGGGGATCGATCCCCATCGTGGGCGATTTCAAGCGGGTGCTGGGAATGGATTCCCTGATGGTCGGATTTGGATTGGACGACGATCGCGTCCATTCCCCCAATGAGAAATACGATCTGACATCATTTCACAAAGGCATTCGCAGTTGGGCACGTATTCTTGCAGCCCTTGCCGAATGACCTTGCCTCTCATTCGGCGAGCGCGGCGAGGCCAGTCAGATCGGTTATGACCGCAGATGGTGGATGATCCGGGTATTCGTCGGGCACTTTTGCCCGATTGACCCACGCAACGCGAAACCCGAACGCGGCTGCGCCCATCACATCCCAGCGGTTCGATGAGACGAACACGACGTTATCAGGCGCTACCCCAAAAGTGCGCGTCACCAGCTCATAGACTTCGGGGCGGGGCTTATAAATGCGCAGGGTGTCGACCGAGAGCACCGCATCGAGTGTCGGGCGAAGTTGTGCCGCATCGATTGCAGCTTCAAGCATTGCCGGCGAGCCGTTCGATAGTATAGCCGTGCGATGGCCCTTATTCTTGAGTTCCTGCAAGGTGAGGCGTGCATCTGCATATGCGTCGAGTTTGAAATAGGCATGCAGCAGTTTCGCTCGCAAATCCGCGTTGACTGAAGGAAAGCGAGCAAGCGCATAATCGAGAGCTCGTTCGGTCAGCGTCCAGAAGTCGACGTAATTTCCGGCGAGGGTCAGCGTCCAGGAATATTCAAGTTGTTTGGTCCGCCAGATTTCGGAGAGACGATCGGCGTCCGGTCCGACAGATTGTCGATGTTGTGCAATCGCTGCATGAACATCGAGCAGCGTCCCATAGGCATCGAAAACGAAAACGCGTGCGGACATAACCATTCCTCTCGGAGATATTCGCAGAAAGAATGCCCAACGTTATGGCCGGGCAGTCGCATTTGATCATGTTTCGAGATGGCGGATCAATCTCGGGTGCGCCTGGGGTTGATTACGCGGCTGTCTCGAACCACGCGGCCCGTCAGGGGGGAGGTATCGTGAACACACTTGAGACCGTTCGCTCACGAATGTCATAGACGCGGGCATAAACTACGCCTTCGCGCTCGATCGTGACCAGCGTCGGTGCCTTGAGCGAAGCACAATAAAATTCGCCAAGCATAAGTGCAAAGTCAGCACCTTTGCTGTCCCATGTGGTGACAAAACCGGAGCCGAGTTCGACAGCGGCAGGGCGGTTCGGGCCGCAAACCGCAACTTTCCAAGGGCGGCTGCTTGTAAATCGTGATCGTTCGGCAAGCTTGCTGCGAAGCTCTAAAGCAGCCTGCTTGAACGCAAGTCCCCAGTAATCGATCATGTAATGATCGTCGGCGGCGCGGACGCCCCCCGCGACCCTGTTGAAGTGCGTGTATTGATAGGGATGGAGCCGCACCATCTCGATCACCGGGCTTATCGCACCGGCGATGATGACGACGGCGCCGGCTGCCAGCGCTGACCGTCCGATGCGCTGCGACCGCTCCAGCAACCATACACCGGCCATGCCTCCTAGGGCGGCCAGAGCCGGAATGACGAACACGAAGTGCCGGATACCGTTGTACATGGCTGGCCGGGTCGTAACCGTGATCGCAATCGGCAATGTGGCTGCAAGGGCAACAAGCAGGAGGACGGCCCGGTGGTTGGCCGACAGGTCACGGCGAAAGGCAACCACAACAGCGCCGGCGGTTCCCGCGAGCCCAAGCATAAGCAGAAGTTCCGGCATTTGCAGCGCGAACAGGGTCGGCACATAGGTGCGCGGCATTTCCGGAACCGACAGTGCCGCGCCGTCGAACATTTCCTTCCAGGGTTTTTCGAAGAAGTGCGAAAAGTATTCCGCTGCAATCAGCGGGTTCAGCGGTTTGAGCACCGACCAGGGCCAGACCAGCCCCATCACAAGATAGGCGAGGAACAAGCCGGGAAGGATTGCAACCACAAATTGGCGGCCGCGCCGTAGCGTCTGCGCCAGCCCTAACTCTCGCCATTCGGCTACAAGCAGTAAAACAAAAGCTGCGATTGCATAGAGCGCGGCGATGCCCCCGATCACTCGCGTTCCGATGGTAAGTCCCAGGCCGACGCCCAGCAGCGCGACGCTGATGGGTTCCGGTTTTGGATATTGCTGGAATGCCCGAACAAGACCGAGAAGGGCCACAGCCATGGCAACCGCGAAGGGGGCATCCTTCGCATTCATAAACATATGGCCGTAATAAAGCGGGCAGGTTGCGAGTAACAGGAGCGCAAACAGACCTGCGATCGGCCCCCCCAAACGGCGGCCAAGACGCCACGTGACCGCAAGTCCGATCAGTCCGACAAGTGCGCCAACAAGTCGCCTGACATCGAAAAGATCGAGCGGCAGCAGCTTGGCAGCAAGCGCTGCGACCATGTCGAAGCCGCCGCCATACATGTAGAGATTGACGAATGACAGCGCTCTCGCGTCGCTGAAACCTGATCGGTACAGCGAAATGAGCAGGTCGCCATACTCGGCATGAGTATAGTCATCCCAGCCAAGCCCATAGTCGCGGAACGTCAAAACAATAATAACAGCGAGGACGACCAACGCGGCATTCGCCATGCGGTCGGCAAGTTGGCCAGGTACCCATTCCTTTGAGGAGAAGGCGAGCATTCAGTGAACCGAAGGTCTACCGGGTGTACGCAGCCAAATTTTCCAGAAAACGTTTTATTTTTTGTCTAAGCCTGACAAAGTCTGCATAGTTACTGGGCACAAGCAAGATACTTACAGTGCAAAGCAATATGTGAACGGCAGTTAATGTTGAAATGAACGGCAGTTAATCTGCGCCGCCAACAGATACTACCTCAAATAGCATTCTCTCGATCCGGCTCTATTTAGATCGACACTGCAAACCGGTATTTCAATGGAAGCTCAATTGTGCGTCGAGAACTCGATAACGAGTTCTCGACGCAGAGATCCTTTTTACACCGACGCGCTCTCAAACATTTCGGCGACGTATTCCCAATTGACCAGATGATCGACAAAGGCCTTCAGGTAATCCGGGCGCCGATTGCGATAGTCGATGTAGTAGGAGTGTTCCCAGACATCGCAGCCGAGAATGGGTTTCGCGCCGTGAACGAGTGGGTTCTCGCCATTGGGCGTCTTCATGACGACGATCTTGCCGTCTTTGACAGCAAGCCAGCACCAGCCAGACCCAAACTGGGTCGCGCCAGCTTGCGCAAAATCTTCCTTCATTTTGGCAACTGAGCCGAGATCCGAAACGATTTTCTTTTCAAGCTTGCCGGGGATCTTGTCGCCACCTCCGCCGGGCTTCATCCATTTCCAGAAATGGACGTGATTGTAGTGCTGGCCGGCATTGTTGAAGAGGCCGGCATTTTTGCCGAAAGAGCCTTTTACGACCTCTTCCAGCGATTGTCCTTCCCACTCGGTTCCTTTGAGGAGATTGTTGCCGTTATTGACGTAAGCAAGGTGATGCTTGTCATGATGGTATTCGAGCGTCTCTCGCGACATGTAGGGCGCAAGAGTGTCATAGGCATACGGAAGCTCCGGTAACGAAAACGACATCGAACTTCTCCTCGGTCAACACACTGGCAGGGTAGAGAAAGCCACCAAACGGCCAAACGTTCAGCGGAACATTGCCTAGATAATCTTACCGTTCGCTCTCGGCAACTTCGGTTGTGCCGAATATTGCCTCTAATCCGGCTCATTTGCAGCCAATTTGCCCGATAACCATGTGCGCGAGCGGCCGGAATAATTAACATATTGAACTTGCATGCGAATTGGTCGTTTGCCAGTATTCGCGGCCAAAGCCGCACCTTCGCTGCCCGGAAACAAAAGAGCGGCGATGCTCACCCTCAAGGCGGATCCTGGGATGTCTACCATTTTTCTGATTACCGGAATTGTCGTGACTGTTGCGGGCGCCGTAGCGCTTGCGTTCGGGGTTCCGATCAATGCGTTCGAGTTCGGCAATACGCTGATCGTTTCCGGAACCATCGCTTTTGTCGGCGGCCTGCTTCTGACCGGTATCGCGATGACCATTCGCGAGTTGCATGTCATCGCAAGAAACCTCGTGCAAGATCGGCCTCGCACCGCAGTACAGAGCTCTGACGATCGCGAGCAGGACAAAGGTGAAATTCCATTTCCGATTTCAAAGGTCCTGAAACGAACGTCCCGACGCGAGCCCGATGTTGTTGGAGGCGAAGGCTTCTCGTCCAATCACCATGAGGATCTTTCGGACCTTTCGATTGCTCCCGCTGAGACCCCTGCCTATTCAGACGAGTCCTCGCTATCAGCGCGATCGACAAAAAACGATCTGTTTATGCGCTCGCAGGACGCCGCTGCGGAGCGGCCGTTTCGCGCCGAGCGTCACTTTGATGCGATTTGGGGAACCGACAGGGATCGTTCCGGAGCTTCCAACAGAGGTTCATCCGGCAGCGATCCGCGAGACAGCAATTATGCTGCTTCCGAACCGGCAGAGCGCCGATCAAGTTCGCCAGATGATGTGACGATCCTCAAATCCGGCGTGATCGATGGAATGGCTTACACCCTCTATAGCGATGGATCGATTGAAGCTGAGTTGCCGCAAGGGATGCTCCGGTTTGAATCCATTGATGACCTGCGCGCTCACCTCGCCAAACACGAGTGAGTCTGACGCATTCTGTAAGCGCCATGATAGCGAACCTGTGCGTGTCGGGATGATCCCTCAACGCCAGCAGGGAACCGGCAGGATAAGCACGAGTTTTCCAATCTGGAAATTCGTGTTGCATTCCTGGAGGTTTGCATGGATGGGGCGCTACGATCGACCGTAGCCCTGCTTGTTGTCGTGTTTATATTGTTGGCGGGCATGTTGGCCCGTGCTGATGAGAAAACAGACGCAGAGTCCCAAACACCCACTCAGTCGCAGGGGGCGCCGCCTGAAGATCAGGCGCCTTCAGCGCCAGGCCGGACAGGCAGTCCGCCGGAGCCGCCAACGACAACGCTCGAAAAGCAGGAAGCTCAAGGAGTGCTTGGCAAAGGCGTTCGCGATGCCGCCGGTGCAGATATGGGCCGCATTGTCGACGTGATCGTCGATAAGAATAAGCAGCCGCGTGCCGCCATTATCGACTTTGGCGGCTTTCTTGGGGTCGGCAGCCGAAAAATCGCGGTCGATTGGAATGCGTTGCGTTTCACGCCAGGTGAAAAAGATAATCGCATTACACTTGATCTGACAAAGGATCAGGTGAAAGCGGCACCTGAATATAAAGAGGGCAAACCGGTTGCGGTTCTCGACGCGTCGGGAGCATTTGAACCGTTTGCCGGGCAATAGCCTTTGCCACATCGGAGGTGATGGTGCTGGCCACACGATCACCGCGTGATGGCGATCAGAAAAAAGCAAGCGGCGGTCAGGGTTCTGTTTCGGACCGGCCGCCGCCGCATGATTCACATCAGCAACCCGGCACGGCTCCTTCGCCCACAAGCCTGCGAGGGCTTGATTGGTTCACGTTCTTTGTTGCCGATGTACAAACAGGGTTTGGCCCCTTCGTTTCGGTCTACCTCACCGCCCACGCCTGGACTCAGGTGGATATCGGTTTGGTCCTCACCGTCGGTGGGCTTGTCGCTTTGATCTGCCAGATTCCGGGCGGAGCGATTGTTGATCTTGCGCGCTCGGAACGCTTCGTGGCGATGATCGCGGTGCTCGCTATCGCTGTTAGTGCGCTCGCTATTGCGGTTTGGCCGATTTTCCCCATGGTTCTCGGCGCACAAATTCTGCACGCCGCTGCGAGTTGTGTGCTTGGCCCGGCAATCGTCGCGATCAGCCTCGGTTTGGTGGGGCATGTCGCCATCGGCGAGCGTCTGGGCCGCAATGCGCGCTTCGCATCAATTGGGAATGCGGTATCAGCGGCACTGATGGGGGCAACCGGTTATCTGCTCTCAAACCGTGCGGTGTTTTTCTTCACGGCTGCGCTTGCCATTCCCGTCATTTTTGCGCTTTCGCGTATCCGTGAGAACGAGATCGATCCGGTACGAGCCCATGGCGGAAGGGCGATACCTCCGCCGACCAAGGTCATTGCCGGCTTGCGCCGGCTTGCACACAATCGAACGCTGCTGGTTGTAGCGGCCTGCGCATTGCTTTTTCATTTGGCGAATTCCGCGATGCTGCCTCTGACCGCAAGCATCGTGACAATGCGGACCAGCAACTGGGCCACAATTTTAATTGCCGCTTGCATCGTTGCGCCACAGATCGTCGTGGCAGTCTGCTCGCCATGGATCGGACACCATGCTCAAATTTGGGGACGCAGGCCGTTGCTGTTGATTGGTTTTGCCGCACTTCCGATCCGCGGCATACTGCTGGCGATGGTCAGCAATCCATATGCACTTGTTGCTGTTCAGTTTCTTGACGGTATTTCAGGCGCTGTTCTTGCTGTCATGATCCCGCTCGTTGTTGCCGATGTGACGCGTGGGACCGGCCGCTTCAATTTGGCACAGGGGTTGGTTGGAAGCGCTGTAGGGATCGGGGCATCTTTGAGCACGACACTTGCCGGATATATGAGCGATCATTTC
>DATAIA010000321.1:0-7528 GCA_036262895.1 Xanthobacteraceae bacterium | reverse complement strand
CAACATCGCCTGCTTGTGAGGCGGAGAGCGCGCCGGCAGGCGCGGTCGCAAACACCTTGCCGCTGTCTCCGACGATCAGAATGGTGCGATCCTGCGCCTTCACCGGCGGCGGTACCAACCGTTGAAGCAGGGTTTGAGCCGGATCGAGGATATCCGCCGAGCCGCCTTCGATTGCGTGGTTCAAGCGGTCGACCGCGACCTCGCTGGCCGCGTATAGTTGTTCGAAGGTAGTTCTGATCGCTTGCTGATAGCGATTATGGCTTTGAACAACTGCGGCAATGCCGACCGTCAACAAAAATGCGACGATCAGCACTGGAACGGCCCGCCGCAACGTCGGCTCGGCGATCAAAAGTCGCCGATACGCCGGTTTGGCAATTGCCTGAGCAAGTCCCTGAATAGAATCCGGACGTGCTGATGGAAGCGCTGCCTCCGCGCGCACCATCGCCAACCTCCCCTTCGGTAGTCCCCCTGAACCGGATTGATGTGCCGCATCTCTCCGAATCACTGCCGATTGGAATCGAAATGCGGCGATTTGTCGAGAGTCAGTTAACGAAGAATGAAGGGCTCGGAGATTTTTTGATAGCTATGCGCTAGCTCGATTCACTGAGCGAGCGTTCGACGATGTCGCGCACATCTCGAGAGAGGGATGTATTTGACGACACCTGCTTGAGCGCCGCTTCAGCGCGGCCGCGACGCTCCGTTTCAAGGGCCCGCCAACTTTTGAAGGCGGCGAGGAGACGCGCGGCAACCTGCGGGTTACGCGTGTCGAGCGCGAGAACGGTTTCTGCAACGAAATCGTAGCCGGCTCCGTCAGCGCGATTGAACTGCGTTTGGTTCGCTTGCGCAAACGATCCGATCAAAGATCGTACCCGGTTAGGATTGTTGTAGGAAAATGCCGTATGGCTCGCCAGTTCGCGTACGCGATCCAGTGTTCCTGTTTCAGGCATCATCGCTTGCAGGGCAAACCATTTGTCGATGACCAGCGGATTGGACTCGTAGCGGCGATAGAAATCGGCAAGCGCCGCCGTGCGCTGGGGCGCGCCATGGAAGGACAACATCTCCAGCGCAGCGAAACGGTCGGTCATATTGTCGGCCGCGTTGTATTGGCCGTTGACAAGCTCAAGGATCGAGCTTTCGCCGGTCGATGCCAACAGATCGAGGCAGGCATTCTTCAAAGCGCGCTTGCCCGTGCTCACGGCATCGGGGCTGTAGGGGCCGGCTTGCGACATTGCGCTGTAGGTTTGCCGAAGAGGGCTGTTCAACCGATTGCCAATGACAGCTCGTAGCTGCAAGCGTGCACGATGGATGGCATCAGGATCGACGTCGCGGCCGATCTCGCGGGCAATATCCGCTTCCGCAGGTATCGTCAGGACCTGCGCAATAAACGCTGGCTCAAGCCCGGAATCGGCAAGAACGGCTTCAAGCGCGGCGACCAGATCCTGGTCCTCGCGCTGCTGTGCCCCTCGGCGCAGCGCTGCCACATTCTCGACCAGCAGCGACGTTGCAAGCGTTTGCACCGCTTGCCAGCGATTGAAGGGGTCGCTGTCATGGGCTGCCAGGAATTTCAGATCGCTTGTCGAAATATTGGCGGTCAAGTTTATTGGAGCCGAGAATCCGCGATTGAGGGAGGGTACCGGCGGGTCGGCAACGCCGATAAACGTGAACTCCTGGGCACGCTGCGTAATCACCAGAACGCCGCGATCGACAGCGCTCCCATCGGAGCGCTTCAACGCAAGATCTTGCCCGTCGCGTCCCAGCAGGCCAACGACCAGAGGAATGACGGCGGGTTCTTTGAGGGATTGTCCGGGCGTCAGCGGGATGGTTTGCGCGACCTGAAGTCGATAGGTCTTCGCCCCGGCGTCGTAATTTCCAGTGACTGCCAGCTCGGGCGTACCGGCTTGCGAGTACCAGCGCATGAATTGCGTCAGATCGGTTTCTGCAGCCTCGGCAAAACATTGAACAAATTCATCGACAGTTGCAGCAGAGCCGTCGTGGCGTTCGAAATAAAGATCCATGCCGCGCCGGAATTTCTCCGGCCCTAGCAGCGTCTTGAGCATGCGGACGACTTCGGCGCCCTTCTCATAAACGGTCGATGTATAAAAGTTGTTGATCTCGCGATAGACAATTGGCCTGACAGGGTGGGCGAGGGGTCCAGCATCCTCAATAAATTGGTGGGCGCGCAGCCCGCGGACATCGGAAATGCGCTCCACCGGGCGAGACCGTTGATCGGAGGAAAATTCCTGGTCGCGATAAACCGTCAAACCTTCTTTCAAACACAATTGAAACCAGTCTCGGCAGGTAATGCGGTTGCCGGTCCAATTATGAAAATACTCGTGCGCGATAATCGCTTCGATTCTGGCGTAATCCACATCGGTCGCAATGTCGGGAGTTGCCAGAACATATTTGTCATTAAAAATGTTGAGACCTTTATTCTCCATTGCTCCCATGTTGAAGTCCGAGACTGCAACGATCATGAAGATGTCGAGATCATATTCGCGACCAAACGCTTCTTCGTCCCAGCGCATTGAGCGCTTGAGGCTATCCATTGCGTAACCGCATTGGTCTTCTTTGCCCGGCTCGACGTAAATGCGCAGAGCAACGGTCCGCCCCGACATCGTGCGGAAACTATCTTCCACACAGCCAAGCTTTCCGCCGACCAAAGCAAACAGGTATGACGGCTTGGGGAATGGGTCATGCCAGACCGCAAAATGCCTGTCGGTTCCGGGCATATCGCCTTGCGAGATGAGATTGCCGTTTGCCAGCAGAACCGGCGCTTCCGTTTTTGATCCTTCTATTCGGGTCGTATAGACAGCCATCACATCTGGCCGATCAGCGAAATACGTGATTCGACGGAACCCTTCCGCTTCGCATTGCGTGCAGTAAGTGCTGTTCGATCGATAGAGGCCCATCAATTGCGTGTTCGCGGATGGATCGACAACGGTTTCAATCTCCAAACGGAATGGTCCGTGCGGGGGTTGCGCTATCGTCAGGCGGTCGGGCGTGGCCGTGTAGCGCTCAGCCGACAGCTCCGCGCCGTCAAGCGACAATTTCACAAGCGACAGTCCGTCGCCATCAAGCACCAACGGAGCGGGGGCGGAGCTTTGCGGATTGGGCTTTAAACTCAGCGCCGCGCGCACGTGCGTTGCCGTTGGATGCAGCTTAATATCAAGATCAATGGTTTCGATCAGCCAGTCCGGCGCGCGATAGTCTTCAAGGCGAATGGCGGGATCGGTATCTGTGCGCATGGGGAACCTTCAGCTTTCGGATCTCGATTATTCTGGGTGGTGTAAAGCGTCGGGCTTCAGAATGAAAGCCTGTGGCACTTGTTGGAACTATAGCCTGCATTTGTGAATGCGAGCTGGAATACCGGCACTTGAGTATGCGCGCCGCCGAATTGCCCCATTAACATCTCCAACTCGGTCAATCTATTTCACGAAACAGCCCGATTACCCCCTTGGATTGAGGGGGCGCGACGCTCAAGTCGCGCGACCTGAGCGGCTTGCTATGCGTCGATGGGGGCGCTGCTGCTCAGTTGGTTTTGTTTCATCCCACCGTAAAGGCCGTATCTTCTGTGAACTCCGCGGCCAAGGAGGACTAAGTCAATGGCGCTCAATCCTGGTGATCTCAATTTCAATAATTCCTTCAATGACGCAACCAGAGTTCTGGAAGGCGGGTTCTGGCACAAGAACGTGCCGGAAGGAAACCAGGGAAATGGTTCGGACGTAAGATATACGGCTGACCTAACAACGGTCCAGAATGGATTGCAGGCGCAGGTCGCGGCGAATGCCTTCACTGGCGACCAGCTCACTCACGTCAATACGGTTCTTGCGGATCTCACCACGGCACTCAATAACGTGCAGGGTGCGGTCAACAACGATGCACAAGCGGAAGCTGCTTTGCGCACAGCACATCTTGATATCATCAATACGATCCAAAACGACGCGGTGCTCCAGCCTCTGACTGTCCAGGATGGCGTTTCAGGATTCAATTCGGCACCGCCCGAGTTGGGGACGCCCTTAAAGGATGCCCCGCACAAAACATTCGCGGAACTCGGTGCAATATTTGATGACGCTCAATCCAAATCCCTGGGCGGCATCAATCCTGATAATTTCCAGGCTATCCAATCTGATCTGCAAATCGTCCATGATGGCCTTGAAAAGCTGATCAAGCAGGATCCGCAAACGTTCAGCAATGCAACGGGCATCGCCGCTCAGGCCATCGTCAATCAACTGGCGCTGCAGTTGGACTACGACCGTCAGTACGGGACCAATCCCGACGTCGCGAGAGGCACCAACGATAACCTTCTCGATATTACGGATGTCGTGGCCGGCGACGATACTCTGGCGAAATTGGCTGCCGCCAATGGTGTCACCGGGTGGACCGGAGCACCGGATGCCAATGTCGAAACGCCTCGATATCAGGACAACGCCGCGCAGACTAACTTCTTTGCTGACTTGATTGCTTCGGGCAACACGCTGGGCGACCAGGCTCAGCAGCTTGTCGCAAATGGCAGCAATGCCGATATCAACCAGTTCATCCACACCCTCAAGGGCTGGGAGCAAAATGTTACAAAATTCGATGCCGCGCAGGGGGGGATATTTGGTGCGCGCTTCGATAACGAACTGCTTGGGAATAAGGGCACGATCGGCGCCGATGTGGCGGCCCTGATCGACGGCCTCAAACATCACGACGCGGCACTGGTGGCGGCTGCCGCGCAAGGCGTCCATGACAACGCCATGGACCTCGGTGGCAATAACGTTCCGCTCAATGGCGGGGATTACAATCCGGATGGCAAAACCATAGCCGAGGTGCTCGGCACCGCTACAGGACCATTGCCGGCGTTTGGAGCAACACTTACGCCTGTTTCCCAAGACAATAATGGCGGTACTCATTCTGCCGCAAATGGTGCACCAAAAGGTCCGGACGCTCCTCCGGCACCGGCCGGGGCGCCAGGTGGTCCGGCCATTCCCGCTGCAAACGATCACGCTGGAGACCACCATGGTGGCGCAGGTCAGTTCGACCACCATCAGCAGGCACATCATCAGTGGGACTTTCATTAGTCTCAATTCTAATATTCATCAGATCAAGGGGCCCTGGCGCTTCCATGCGCCGGGGTTTTTCTGTGCCATTTTTTTGGTGCGTGATCTCGATGTGCAAGAGGTGTGTTTGGAAATTCGAAGGCATCGTCCGCATCTGCTTCTCATTTTCGGCTGCTGAATTCGGAATGAAATGAACGTCTGGTGAATGAGCTGATTTGTTAGATGAACGATCTGCGTCGAATTGCCTGTTCATGTCAGTGAAGGAAACATTGAATGCCGAGCGTTAAATGCTGTGGGGGCGCTCAGATCAGGTTCGACGAGTCGTTGCGGGATCGTGCCTGATCGCTTGCGGATGCGTTGTTGCATCCGGGGTCAGGAGAAAGATATGCGCAAGAAGATAATCGCTTTGGCTGCCGTGGCAGCTCTGGCAACCGCGCTCGTTCCACTTGACGCCTCGGCGCGAGGCGGTGGAGGTGGCGGAGGTCACGGAGGTGGTGGTTTCGGTGGGGGTATGCACGGCGGCGGTTTCGGTGGTGGAGGGATGCATGGCGGCTTTGCCGGAGGCGGCATGCATGGAATGGGCTTCGGTGGACCAGGAATAGGCCGGGCGGGTTTTCATGGAGCCGGCATGCACGCTGCCCATATGGGGGCGTTCCACGGTGGTCACTTCGGTAACCGCGGTATCATCGGTAATCGGTTTGTCGGGCACCGCTTTGTGGGACACCGCTTCATCGCCCACAACCGCTTCGTGTTTAGGCACCGGTTCCCATTCAGGAACCGCTTTGCCTTCGCTGTCGGTGTTCCATTTTTCGCGGGTGACAGTTGTTGGATCGTGCGGCGCGCCTGGAGTCCGTGGGGTTGGCGATGGCGCTCGGTATGGGTCTGCGGCTGACGGGAGTACAAACCCAGGCCACGTTGCCGCTTGTGTCGCTCAAATTTCAGTTTGATCGACGCCAGTCCGACGCAGTTTAATGCGGCGAAGGCGTGCTTGGGCGCGTGGGTTCGGCGTGGCCGATGACCCGTTTGATCGTCGGCCATTGCCGCCGCAATGCGCGCTCCACCTCATCGACTTTCTCATGAACCTCATGAACTGTAAGAGCCGTGTCAACCTGGCAATGGAAATTGACGATTTCGCCTTCTGCCGTTTCGCGCACGCGCACATCATGGATGTCACGAAGCGGCCCAAGTGTTAAGGCAAGTTCAGCAAGGGCAACTCGAACTTCCGTAACTCGTTGCATCTGCGCATCGCGCCCGTCGAGGCCTTGAGCCTGCAATGGTTCGATATGCGTTTCGACTTCAACGTCCAACCCCAGTTCCTCGACGATCGCCTGTTCCAAATTTGTCGCTATATCATGAGCGGTTCCAAGCGCGAGATCGCCATTGACCTCAAGATCCAGCGACACCGCGAGCCGGCCCGCAATGTCCTGTACAGTCACATGATGCACGGCGAGCCCACGGTTTCGCGCAATCACCATCACGCTTTCCAACACGCTCTCGTTATCAAGTGCCCGCGGGCTGGTGCTGATCGTTAACTCGGCCTCCGGAAGCTGAGAATGAATTGTGCGGACGAGTGCATCCTTGAGCATGGCGACACGATCGAGCGGAAGCGTGCGGTTGACCGCAACCGCCAGGTCGACAAACAGCACTGGACCGCTTGGACGCACACGCACGCGCTCCACTGCGACGACCCCTTTGGTGTGTCGTGCGATGTCTGTAATGCGCTCGGCTACGCCTTCAGGGGCGGTGTCGGTCAACGTATCGATGGTCCTTTTGCCAAGCCGCCAGCCGGCAAGACAAACAAACAAGGCCACAATCAGCGCGGCAAGCGCGTCTGCTGCAGGAAATCCCCAAGCCACTCCGCCGAGACCCACCAGGACGGCAATGGAGGACCACATGTCCGAGCTGAAGTGAAGCGCATCGGCGGCTAGCGCTTCGCTTGCGGTGTCTCTGGCAACCCGGTTCAGCAGTCTCGCCCGGAAAAAGTCGATGCCTATCGAAAACCCGATAACCAGGAACGCTGCGATTGATGCTTCAACCGCGTGATGAGGGTCACCGAAAAGGCGATGCAGCGCTTCCCAAATGATGACAGCCGAAAGGAAAAATAACAGCGCGGTCTCTGCAAGTGCGGCCACGCTTTCGATTTTGCCATGGCCGTAATGGTGTTCAGCATCAGCTGGTTTGCCGGATACGCGAATGGCAAAATAGGTCATAATGGTCGCAGCAAGGTCGATCAGCGAATGGGCTGCTTCAGATAGAATGGCGAGCGAGCCTGAAAGTGCGCCGACAAGCGCCTTGGCTGCACAGAGTCCTGCCGATGCCACTATCGACCCGAGCGCGACCCGTTCCTTGGTATCTTGCATGCGATCGCCCTTTGATCCGTCCGGTTAGCGCCATTGGACCGCGGCGTCAAACCTCTCGCTGCCGGGTCGGGTAGACCCCAAGGCGCCATGCCGGAAATAAGCAGCTTTTGTCTAAAATTATTTCTGGGG
>DATAIA010000320.1:0-3463 GCA_036262895.1 Xanthobacteraceae bacterium | reverse complement strand
AATGATCGAAACGGTCGTGGTCGCACCACAAGGTGGTGCATCAGGTTCATCGCTTTCAGGAGTTTCTTGGCCCGCCATCTTCGCAGGTGCGACTGCAGCGCTGGCCATGACGCTCGTACTTTTGGCGTTCGGCACGGGCCTCGGGCTCTCTATGGTCTCTCCTTGGCAGGGCTCCGGAATTTCCGCTACCACGTTCAAGATCACCACTGGCATTTATCTCATCGTAATCGCGATGATCTCATCTTCGATAGGCGGATATTTGGCTGGCCGTCTACGGTCAGCCTGGGACGGCGTTCATGCTGACGAGGTTTACTTTCGCGACACCGCTCATGGCTTTGTGGCGTGGGCGCTTGCCTCCGTTATCGGGGCGGCCGTTCTGGCCACGCCAGCCTCTAGCCTTATAGGCGGCACCGCGGCTGGCGTCAGCCAAGGCGCGATAACGGCAGCGGGGCAAGCCGGCCCAATGGAAGGCTATATCGACACGTTATTGCGTAGCGATCCCTCTCAATCGAACGGCAATGCAACCCCGGCTGACACTCGCGCAGATATGCTGCGCCTATTCACCCGCAGCTATCGGGATGGCGGTCAACTTGCTGCGCCTGACCGTGAGTACGCTGCGAAGGTCATAGCCGCCAAAACGGGCCTAAGCCAACAGGATGCAGAGAAACGGCTGAATGACGTCACCAACCAAATCAAGGCTGATATGGATGCTGCCCGTAAGGCAACGGTAGCGTTGGCCTTCTGGATTACAGCATCGCTGTTGCTCGGCGCTTTCTGCGCCAGCTTGGCGGCCACCGAAGGTGGCGGCCTTCGTGATGGTACTTGGCAACGCCGCCGCTAAATGAGAGAGGACATGACATGCCTATCCTTCTTTGGCTACTTGGGATTCCAATTCCGCTGATCATCCTGATCTTACTGCTCAGGTGATGACATCAAGGTTGCCGGTAACGCCGGCAGCCTACTTTGCTTTATAGTGCATCGGCCTAACGAAAATATTGTTTGCGCTTCGAGATCAGCAGGCCTTCGGACCTGCCGTGCGCTCGCTGCGACGACCTCTTAACTCCTGATCGTTTCTTTTCGCAGACCGTCGGCGCATTTTTGCATTTCTCAAAAGCATTTGCGCCGATGTGCGATTGACCGTCGCTGGACCCAGGATTGACGGGCTTCTCCGAACGATGTGTGACGCTAGAAAACGTGTGACGCTAGAAAAAGCCTGGCGATGATCACATTGAATCTCCCTGTGGCACCGATAAGGCGGCGCGCCGAGGCCTGAACATAAGCATACCGCGAACTGGCATTGGCAAGCGGCGACGTGCGTAGTTTTTTGCAATGCTTGGAACGCTCGTTTGACCCCGACCGTCACCGCGTTAACTTCTACTCTTCCACATCGCCGGCGTTTCCATCGTCGTGCCGAGGTCCGTGATCAAGGGCAATCTGCTTTTCGATCATCAGCCGCAACTCCTGCTCCGCCGCAAGATAGAATTCGTCGCTGCGCCCCTCCGGTCTGCCGGCAGCGTCCCAGAGCTGATAGGCACGAAGCGCGATGTTGGGTACGTCAGCCATTCCGGTCGCACATTGGAACAAATAGCTGGATGCAACCGACTGAAGGCAAACCTGTTCCTATCTCCGGCGTCCCGTCATCCACCGACCTCAGATAGGCGCGACATTGAGATCATTGGCTAAGCTTCAGAGCGCTGGTATTTTACTATTCCGCCTGGTTGAGAAACAGGTGGAGGTGTTGCTCGCCCATCCCGGGGGTCCATTCTGGCGACGCAAGGATCACGGCTCTTGGACAATCCCCAAAGGTTTGATTGCTCCGGGCGAGGCCCCGTTAACCGCAGCCTTCCGCGAATTCGCAGAAGAGACCGGATATCATCCAGCCGGCCAACCGATATTGCTGGGTAATGCAAAGCAACCAGGCGGGAAAATCGTCCACGTTTGGGCCGTGCGGGACGATTGGAACCCCGCGGATCTACGGAGCAGTGGATTTGAGATCGAATGGCCGCCTCGATCGGGGCGACGGCAAGTGTTTCCGGAAATCGACCGAGCGGCTTGGTTCGGGGTTGCTGAAGCGCGCAAGCGACTGCTGAAAGGTCAATTGGTGTTCATCGACCGCCTCTTAGAGAAGCTTTAGCGGCTCGATCGTGGCCGTACCATTCGGAATGAACGCAGACGGTTCTCCGACCGATAGCCAGCTGATGAAACTCGTGGCCCTCTGAAAATCCAGGGAAGCCAACGCGGTGAACGACTTCCGCATCTTCCGCAATTGAGGTCCTTGTAACCTTTACTTGTGCTCGAGGTCCTCGCGGGATCAGGCGCTCTCTCGTCTTCCGGCAGCTGACCGGGGAAGACGCACCATAGGAACTGTTCGGCCACGCCAAGATTGCTGAGCAAAGACTGGCTGGGTTGGCGTATCACCGGAGCAAAAAATGTCCCTTGCACATCATCGCAAAATATATGAGTCCAGCGATGGAGAGGCCTGGTGGCTCTGCCGGGAGCGAGGCGAGCTCTTCATACTGCAGGAGAGAGCAAGTGGAGAAATGGTCTCGAAGAAGAAGCTCCAGGACTTCTTCTCGGATGCCGGCCGCTCGCCGCCGAAAGACGCCCTGATGCAAATCATAGGAAGTCTCGCGCAGCTTGGAGACTAAAAAGGTCATGGCCGGTAACCGCGCGTCCCAGTCCTCGCCGCCCGCCCCCGAGCGGTTCGATGCGGCTCCGGAAATCGAAACGACCGAACAGCTCGGCATCGCAATCGACCAAAGCGGCGTTGGCGATAGGTGGAGGGGCAACTCCGCAGCACCGCCCTAAGTACGGATGACGAAGCGGCCGGAACGCCCAACTCGCTGGCGCAGGCGCGGCTGCGGTTGCCCATGAAGCGCAGGCAAGACCCCGGGGAGCGCGCCAGCGTGGCTCAGGAATTGGGCGCGGCCTGGTGGCTGACAGGGGTTACCTGTACGGCCGGCGCAGCGCTGCTAACCGCTGGCTTATGGATAGGGCGGGAACAGTACCGGCCCGACTTTGTAGCTGCCTGCATATCCCTAGCGCCCAAGCCGGCGGCTAAACGGGAAACCGCCATAAAAGAAGAGCCAGGCAGATAATTACGATCCCTATAATCGCGCCTCGCGGCCCGTAATGCGGCCGGGGCCGACGTCGCGGATCACAGTCATACTGTCTTCGTCTTCCCGGCTCATAGCCCGCTTGATCTGTTGAATATCTGCGGCCGCGGCCGCCTTACCTCTCAGGCTGGGCCTGCTCTAAAATATTGCTCGCAATCGCGCAGGTTGAGAGCGTCGGATGATGCGGCTGCTATGCCTGCGTTGGCAGTCAGGAACCAAGAAGATTGAGCGGGTTTATGCAGAAAGCGGGAGGCAAGAATGGGAAAAAAGCAATACGCGGCGCTGCCGTTCTGCAAGCGGAATTCCGGGATCAAGATCATGCTCATCACGACTCGGAACAAGGGCCG
>DATAIA010000319.1:0-1629 GCA_036262895.1 Xanthobacteraceae bacterium | reverse complement strand
AGCCAGCGCCGCACGCTCGACAGTTCATTCGAGTGAGCGTTCACTTTGCGAACCTCGAAGGACGCTGGCGCTTAAAAGCTGGCGCCACGGCGCGCCACACGGATATGCTGCTCAAATGGAAACGCTCATCAAGAAGCTGGTAAATGCGAAGTCGGGGGAGATCAAGGCGGTGCTTTGGTCGTTCCTCTATTTCTTCTGCCTACTGTCTGCCTATTACATCCTGCGCCCTTTGCGCGACGAGATGGGCGTGACAGGTGGCACGCGTAACCTACCATGGATGTTCACGGCGACTTTCGTCGCGCTGTTGGCGACAGCACCTCTGCTGGCGGCTGTGGTGGCCAAATTGCCAAGGCCGCGATTCATTCCAATTGTTTATCTTTTCTTTGTCGCAAACTTGCTTCTGTTCTGGATGCTTCTCAAGGCGGACTGGCAGACCTTATACGTCGCTCGCGCATTCTTTGTGTGGATTGCAGTGTTCAGCGTGTTTACGGTGTCCGTGTTCTGGTCGTTCATGTCCGATCTTTATTCGACAGAACAGAGCAAGCGGTTGTTTGCTTTTATCGCTGCCGGCGGCTCCATTGGCACATTGGCGGGGCCTTTTTTGGCCCGGCAACTGGCTGTTCCCCTGGGGCCTGCGAATCTTTTGTTGATCGCTGCCGGGCTTTTGGTACTGGCGGTCGTTTGCGCCAATCGCCTTGAAGGAGCGGCGGCACAGCTACGCGCATCCACACCCGGATTCGAGGCCGCAAGCGCAGGCCGCGAGAAGCAAGCCGTGGGTGGCGGCCTGTTTGAAGGGTTCGTCTGGCTGTTCAAGTCGCCTTATCTCGCACGCATCGCGATCTGGGTTTTCCTCATGTCCCTCCTCGGGACCTTTGTGTATCTCAAGTATGTGGCTGCGGTGGAAGCCTATTCGGCCGATCGGGCGGTGCGTACGGCAACTTTTGCATCGGTCGATCTGTGGATTGGTTCATTGTCACTGGCGCTCCAGTTTCTAATTTCCGGCCGGATCGTTTCCAAGCTCGGTACAGGGCTTGCGGCAGCGATATTGCCGGCAATTTTCATTGTTGGTTTCGTCGTGGTCGCGATCCATCCGGCGTTCATCATATTGCTCGGTCTGCAGGTGATTTCTCGGACCGCAAATTTCGGCATTTCTAATCTTGCTAGGGAATCCTTTTTTACGGCGGTCACTCGAGAAGAGCGCTTTAAGGCAAAGAACATCATTGATGGTGCCGTCTTCCGCGGCGCTGATGCGCTGAATGCTTGGATCTACAAGGTCGCGACGGCCGTTATGGTTGCGCCAGTATTTGCCATCGTATCGGCAGTTATTGGTGGGGGTTGGGTCGTGCTGTCGCTCGCACTAGGTCGGGAGCAGGAAAAGCGCGCCCGCGAAGCGGCGGTTAAATAACGGATCGGGTACCGGTGAACGCCCCCACCGACACCGAACTGGCGCTGCTGTCGGTACGGGTCGGCACCGCTCTGCTCGAACGGCGCATCAGGCTCGTGCTGGCCGAATCCTGCACCGGCGGCTACGTGGCCAAGCTGATCACCGATGTGCCCGGCAGCTCGGCCTGGTTCGACAGCGGCTACGTCACCTACTCGAACAGCGCGAAGCAGCATGTGCTGGGCGTG
>DATAIA010000318.1:0-4973 GCA_036262895.1 Xanthobacteraceae bacterium | reverse complement strand
CCAAAGGCGAGTGCCGCCACGGCCTGCGCGCCGCCGATGCAAATAACTCTGTCCACGCCGGAGAGCGCGGCCGCGGCCAAGACCATAGGATTGCGCTCGCCATTGGGCGTAGGACTTACCATAACGAGCTGCTTAACCCCGGCGACCTTTGCCGGAATAGCATTCATTAGAACCGAGGACGGATAGGCGGCCTTGCCGCCGGGGACATAAAGGCCGACCCGATCGATAGGCGTGACGCGCTGGCCCAGTTTGGTGCCATCGGGCTCCATATATTCCCAGGAAGCGGCAAGTTGCTTCTCATGAAAAGTACGGATACGACCTGCTGCGATCCCAAGAGCGTCGGCTTCTTGTTTGGAAAGCGATGCCAGCGCCTCCCGTAACTCCGCACCCGATACTTCCAGATCTGCAAGCGATGACGCGGCCAGCAAATCAAATTGCTTTGTGTATTCGAGCAGGGCCTTGTCCCCCTGCTTCCGTACATTGGAAATAATTCGCGAAACGGTTGCTTCCACTTCCTCGTCCTGCGCAGGCGCGTATGCGGCAAGAATTTGCAACTGCCGAGAAAAATCGGGATCCGCCGAGTCGAGTCGCCTGATTGGGACGCTCATCGCCCCTCCCGTGCAGCCCGGGCAAATGCGTCGATCATCGGTTGGAGGACTGCCCTTCTTGTCTTGAGTGCTGCCTGGTTGACGATAAGCCTTGCCGAGACCGGCATCACCTCCTCAACGACCACCAAATCATTTGCCTTGAGCGTATTGCCTGAACTCACAAGGTCGACTATGGCATCGGCAAGACCTGAAATCGGCGCGAGTTCCATTGATCCATACAATCTAATCAAATCCACGTGCACACCTTTTTGCGCAAAATGCTCCCGCGCCGTCCGCACGTACTTCGTCGCCACTCTCAAACGAGCGCCCGTCTTGACTGCCTTCAAGTAGTCAAAGTCTTTCCGCGCAGCAACGATCATTCGGCAGTTAGCGATGCGCAGGTCAACCGGCTGATACAGGCCTGCTCCACCATGCTCGTGAAGAACGTCATGACCAGCTATTCCAAGATCGGCGGCGCCATGCTGGACATAGGTGGGCGTGTCGGAGGCGCGGACAATGATCAATCTGACTCCTTCACGATTGGTGCCTATCACCAATTTTCGGGAATCGGGATCCTCTTGTGGCTGCACTCCCGCCCGCACGAGCAAAGGCGCGGTCTCGTCAAAGATGCGTCCTTTGGAAAGAGCAATGGAGATTCCGTTGTTCACTGCCGGTACCGGTTCTGCAAGCGCCGCATTGGCTTGATTTTTTTCAAAATTACCGCGTTTAAGGGGGCGTAATCTTACCTCATGCGACCACCGCGCTTAAAACGGCAATCTGTCCTCAGGCCACGCGACGAACACTCGCACCAAGAGCGGTTAATTTCTGCTCGAGTGATTCATAGCCCCGGTCCAGGTGATAAATCCGGTCGATTACCGTCTCGCCCTCGGCGACCAGACCCGCGATCACCAGACTGGCTGACGCCCGCAGATCAGTCGCCATAACGGTGGCTCCCTGCAGGCGGTCCACGCCTCGCACTACAGCAGTGTTGCCCTGGATCGCAATATCAGCACCTAGCCGTTGAAGTTCGAGCGCGTGCATGAAACGATTCTCGAAAATATTCTCTGTTATGACAGAAGTGCCCCGCGCAACGCTGTCCAGCGCCATGAACTGGGCCTGCATATCGGTAGCAAACGCAGGATAAGGCGCAGTCCTTACGCCTACCGCTGAAGGGCGGCCTTTCATTTCCAGAGTGATCGTGTCGTCAGTACACTGGATTTGAGCGCCCGCCTCCCTCAACTTTTGGAGGGTGGCGTCCAGCGTCTGCGGGGCGGCTCCAGTGAGGATGACCTTGCCTCGACTCGCCACTGCTGCGGCCAGATACGTGCCAGTTTCGATTCGGTCCGGCATCACCGCGTACCTTGCCTCGGCCAATTTCGAGACGCCTTCTATCCGTATAAGGTCAGTGCCGGCGCCCTCAATTTTCGCGCCCATGGCAACGAGACAGTTAGCAAGGTCTACAACCTCGGGTTCTCGTGCAGCATTTTCCAGGACCGTGGTGCCATCGGCCAAAGTGGCCGCCATCATAAGATTCTCCGTGCCCGTAACGGTCACGAGATCCATGACAATTCTTGCCCCCTTGAGGCGTTCGGTCCTTGCATGGATGTAACCGTGCTCCACGGCGATACTTACCCCCATCTCACCGAGTCCCTTGAGGTGCTGGTCCACCGGTCGCTGTCCGATAGCACAGCCGCCCGGGAGGGACACTTTCGCGTGTCCGCATCTTGCGACGAGCGGTCCAAGCACCAGGATGGAGGCACGCATCGTGCGGACAAGCTCGTACGGAGCGGTCGGATCTGAGATTGCCCGGGCGCGCAGCTTCATGTTCCCCGCGTCTTCCTGCTCGACGCTGACTCCCATGCGAGCCAGGAGTTTTGCCATCGTCGCAACATCCATCAGCTTAGGGACATTTGAGAGCGATAGCTCTTCAGCCGACAGCAAGCTGGCACACATTATTGGGAGGGCGGCGTTTTTTGCGCCGGAAACTCTCGTAGTTCCTTCGAGAGGCCGCCCGCCGGTGATGACCAGCCTGTTCACTTCAGGCCCTGCCATTCGAGCGGTGTAAGGGTGCGCATGGAAAGGGCGTGAATTTCCTGCCGCATCCGGTCTCCAAGCGCCGAGTACACCAACTGATGACGCTGCACGCGCGATTTGCCCTCAAACGCCGCGCAGACGATGAGTGCTTCAAAGTGTTGGCCGTCGCCAATGACCTCAAGATGCTCGCACTGCAAGCCCGAGCCGATCCCGCTTTTGACGCTGTCTGGCGTAACCATTCGAATTCCATTTCCTGGGAACCAGGAATCCTCGATGACTAAGACCTGAGTTTATACCCGCTCTTAAGCATCGCCAGCGCAATTGCAGAGAGCGCAGTAAAGGTGGCGATTACAACGATAAGGCTCATGGTAGGCGACACATCGGAGACACCGAAGAATCCATAGCGGAAACCATCGATCATGTAGAAAACAGGATTGAAGTGCGAGAGCGTTTGCCAGAACGATGGCAGAGAGTGAATCGAATAGAAAACACCGGATAAGAACGTCAAAGGGAGGATTATGAAATTCTGAAAAGCAGCGAGTTGATCGAATTTGTCGGCCCAGATACCCGCCACCAACCCCAGCGTCCCGAGGATCGCGCTGCCAAGCAGGCCAAAGCCGATTACCCAGAACGGCGCCTGGACCGGGACATCCAGGAACCAGACGGTAACCGCGTAAACCCCGGCACCAACGGCAAATCCGCGCGCGACGGAGGCAAGGACGTACGCGCAAAAAAACTCCGCATATGTGATCGGTGGTAGCAACATGAAAACGATGTTTCCGGTTACTTTGGACTGGATGAGGCTCGAAGAGCTGTTTGCGAAAGAATTCTGTAGAACACCCATCATCACCAATCCGGGAACGAGGAATGCGCTGTAGCTAAGGTTTTCGTAAATCCGTACTCGGCCCTCAAGCGCGTGCGAGAAAATCAGCAAATACAGTAACGAGGTCAATATCGGCGCCGCCACAGTCTGAAAGGCGACCTTCCAGAACCGGAGCAATTCCTTATGGAACAAGGTGAGGAAGGGGGTCATCAATGGCGATTCATGATGCGCACGAAGACTTCCTCGAGATCAGGAGGCTGGAGTTCAAATTCAAGAATGCCAACGCCCGCTTCGCGCAGTCTTGCAAGCACGCCCTCTATTTCGAAGATATCGCCGAGCTTCAAGGTGACTTGCTCTCCATCGCGACTCGCCACGTAGACCGACAGGCTTGTCGGGAGTTCATCCCTGTCAAGGCGCAGCTTCAGATATAGACCGGAGAATGTGTCGAGAAGATTGCGCGTCGAGTCGAGCGCGACCATCCTGCCCCCCTTGAGCATTCCTATCCGATTGCAGAGCAGCTCAGCCTCTTCCAGGTAGTGCGTTGTCAGCACAATGGTATGACCGTCGGAATTAAGCCTCCGAACGAATTTCCACAGGCTTTGGCGCAATTCCACGTCGACACCGGCAGTCGGTTCGTCCAGAACGATTACCGGGGGCTTGTGCACCAGCGCCTGCGCGACCAACACCCGGCGCTTCATTCCGCCTGAAAGCGACCGCATGTTCGCGTTTGCCTTCGATGTCAGGTCCAAGTGATGCATGATTTCTTCGATCCAATCTCCATTGTCGCGAATGCCGAAATATCCGGATTGAATCGTCAACGCTTCGCGAACCGTAAAAAAAGGGTCGAAAACGAGCTCCTGCGGAACCACGCCCAGCATTCGCCTTGCGTTTCGGTAGTCGTCGACGACGTTTGCCCCCATCACCTCGATTTCGCCGGAATCCGCACGCGCCAAACCGGCAATAATGCTGATGAGGGTCGTTTTGCCGGCGCCATTGGGACCGAGCAAGCCGAAGATTTCGCCTTGATGAATGGTGAGACTGACACCGCCAAGCGCCTGGAGCGATCCAAAGCGCTTCCGGACGTCCCGGATATCGATTGCAGCAGCCATGCTTGGGAACGCTCAGTACCTAAGAGCGAGGACTATGTAACTCAATCAGGCAGCGCTGGCTGGACGCAGAAGCTTCTCGATACCGTATAACTGAGCGAGCGTCTCCAGGTCCTTGGGCAGGTGCTCGACTGAGAGCTTGGAATTCGAGCGTCGAGACTCGCGCATCCAAGCAAGGATGGCGGCGAGGAGTGAAGAGTCAAGTTCCGAAACTTGGGACAAATCGACGGTTCGAGCCCCAGCGCGCACGTGGATCAAACCTTCTTCAAGCAAGGCAGTCACGTTGTTCAGCGTGACCGGGCCCGCGACAACCATCCGGTCACCTTCAAGCCTTATCACTTTCGTTCGGCCCTGGGCGCCTGTCCTTGGTTCTTGGCTGCCAGATTCTTGATCAAGCCGTCTATGCCGTGTGTCCTGATTTCG
>DATAIA010000317.1:0-5708 GCA_036262895.1 Xanthobacteraceae bacterium | reverse complement strand
CCCTGCAAAATTGGAGATGCAGGTGCAGCAGGTAGGGCACATGAGCGCCATAGGTCCCACATACCCGGCCCATATCGTCGTCAACCAGGCGGAAATCCGGCTGGTTGCGGACCAGACCGCCAACGCAAACTCCGAAACCATCAAGTCGGACCAAAGTCGGATCGAAGCCGCCAAAGCAGCCGAAGCGGCGGACGCCAGAGTTCTGAGCCTGGACTTCATCGCCTGATCGGCGGCAGCTTTGCAACGCTTCTGCTTGTCCCGCTCCGGACGACACTCGAATGACGGCTCCCAGCGAAATTGAGAGCTTCGGGCACGCGACAGCGTTGCCCTCGAGTTCGGTACCGAACGTCAGCAATCAAATTTAAGGTTCGAATAAGGAACAAACTCTAGCGCGCAAGGATTTTGCCTGTTGGCGCAAGTAAGCGTCGATCGTCGAGAGCCATACATGCCTGAGAGCAGAGCGGCTCTCGCCCACTCTGATAGAGGCCTGCGCCTCTGAGCGGCGCGGGTTGGCTATCGCTAATGAGGAGCAATCCCATGTGTGACTATAGCCTGCACGCCCAAGCGACACGCCCCGCCCAGGTTGGCGAGACGCTAATCACGACGAGATTTCGAGGAACGACGACCCGCGGATTCGCATCGGAAAGCGAGCCTGATGTCGCGGTCTGCATGTTACCGGGAACCGAACTGGCCTTTGACGACAACGTGAAATACGACAATAGCTGCACCTGGAGTAAAGCGATCGATTTCCGCGTTGGAAAATTCGGAGCGATCGACCCCCATATCCCTCACCGTCATCATGATGCGATTGAATTTCCAGACGGCAATTGGGTGCTGGTGACGCAGCTCATGGAAGGTCAGCGAGCGACTGTCCTTCAGTTGCCCGTCACGTCGCACACTCCAGAACGTGTGGCTGAAGTGCGCTCGGCCGTCGCTGCCAACGAGGACTCGCCGCTACCGGCTGCCTAACCGACAAAGGGGCCGCCCTGCGGGGCGGTCTCCTCTTTTCGGAGCTGAAGCGGAAAGCCGAGCTCTTTCACAAACGTTTTTAGCCGTTCGCGCGGATTTCCAACCGTGCCGTAGTTGCTGGGTGTTTTCAGGATAGTTCATGAACCTTCGGCAGGACATGGCGCGCTCACAGGTCCTTTCGTTTCGGCCGGTGAATGACAGACCCGGTTGTGATCCCAAGAGAGCCGCCGAAATCGAACAGATGCAACTCGCGTTGAAAGTAGCCTTGGACGCGCTCGATGTACTCGAGGCAAGGGTGCCGAAGGCTTCGGGAGCGCCAGCGCGATCCGGTCCGGTCACTAACAGGTTCGCCAGCCGCATTGCCGAGGGATTAAGCAGGGCGCGTGCTGCTGGTTAGCCCAACCTCATCGCAATCCCCCACGTCATTGCGTTACCGCCCCACTTCTGAAGAGAACCACAAGGGACGCCTTCCTGAGTGACACGCCGGCTAGCGGGGCGCGCGCTTGTGTCGTCGGTAAGCGCATCAAAACGGTAGCGGAGGCAAATTCTTGAAGAGCGGTTGCGTCGGACCGACAGGTGACAGCAGGAGAGGCGATGAGTTATTCTTGTGCGAAGGATATTCCTCGCGTGGGTCAGGCTTGCCGCAGATCTGCCGCTGAACAGCAAATCGTGGCCGGGAGAGTACAGATGCGACTTTTTTACGCCGCCGCTGCTATCGCGCTACTGGTTGCGCCCGCTCACGCCCAAACACAGCCGGTGCCGAAATATGCAGAGACCGGCAAGCCAAAGTCGCCGCAGGAGATACAGGCGGAGAAGGAAGCCGAGAGGGCCTACCGAAAATCGCTCAGCAACATACCCGACCAGGCGTCGACCGATCCTTGGGGCAACGTACGCACGGAGAACCCGTCCAAGCCGGTTGCGAAGCCCTCCGCCGCAAAGCGGACCAAAAACGCCACTCCGGCCAACTAAAAGCAATGGAAATACCTGGCGCTCACGAACTGAATGCGGACCAGATTGCCTACTGGAACGGACCAGCCGGCCAGCACTGGGTCGACCGCCAGGAAACGCAGGATATCGTCTTGAAGCCGATATCCGAGATATTGATCGAGCGCGCCAACGCCAAAGCGGGCGAGCGGATTGTCGACGTCGGCTGCGGCTGCGGCGCGACATCACTCGCGCTCGCTCAGAAGGTTGGGGCCACCGGATACGTCATCGGAGTCGATATTTCCGCGACCATGCTGAACCGGGCGCGGCAGGTAGCGCCGGCTGAATTACCTGTCCATTTCGCGCTTGCGGACGCGACGGTTTACCCGTTCCAGCATGCGAACTTCGATCTCGTGGTCTCCCGGTTCGGAGTAATGTTTTTTGCCGACCCGGCGCTTTCATTCGCTAATCTGCACCGGGCGATGCGGCGATCGGGTCGGGTCGCATTCGCATGCTGGCGGGAGCCGCGGGAAAATCCATTTTTCATGGTGCCGCTGCAAGCAGCCTATAAGCACGCGCCCAGGCTCCCGCAGCCTGCGCCTGACGATCCGGGTCCCTTCTCGTTCGCTTCGGCGGAACGTGTTCGCCGTATCCTGACCGAGGCCGGCTTCAGGGACGTCGCCATGGAGCCGTGTAACGTTTCGCTTGATATCGCTGTCGGAGGCGGTCTCGAGGCGGCAGTGCAAAGCACTTTGGAAATCGGCCCGGCCTCGCGTGCGCTTGCAGACCAGCCGCCCGCCGTAATCAGCGCCGCGACAAATTCGATCCGCGAAGCGCTTGAACCGTTTGTTCTGGGTGAGACGGTATGTCTTCCCGCCGCGATCTGGATCGTCACAGCGAACGCTTGACGAAAACGCATATCCGCTTTGATGCGTTCTCTTCGCCGACTAGCTGCCACAGCTGCCCGAAGGCAGTTAGGCTCGCTCTTCCCAGATCATCGCGAGGTGAACGATGGTCCGAACGGCTTTCTGCATGTCCTGTATACTCACCCATTCCAGCCGCGAATGGAAGGCGTGCTCGCCAGCGAAGATGTTGGGGCAGGGCAGGCCCATGAACGAGAGCCGCGAGCCGTCGGTCCCCCCGCGAATGGAAGCCTTCACCGGTTTGAGCCCGGCGCGCCGGATGGCCTCCATCGCATTCTCGACGATCTCAGGGTGCTTATCGATGACCTGCTTCATGTTTCGGTACTGCTGCTTGATCTGCATGCGGTACGTGGAGCGCGGAAAATCTTTCATCACTTCCTTGACGATGCTTTCAAGCAGATCCTCCTTCTGCTTCAATCCTGAGTCCGTAAAATCGCGCACGATCAAACTGATCGTGGCTTTCTCCAGGCCGCCGACGATGCTGATCGGGTGAAGAAAGCCTTGTTTGCCTTCGGTTGTTTCGGGTGAGCAGCTCTCTTTGGGCAAGCGATCGATGATTGCCGCGGCGATCTTGATCGCATGCTCCATCTTGCCTTTTGCAAAGCCGGGATGAGTGCTGACTCCCTCGATCGTGATCGTGGCGGCATCGGCCGAAAAAGTTTCATCCTCGATGTTGCCGGCGCTCTCGCCATCGATCGTGTAGGCAAACTCCGCGCCAAGCTTCTTCAGATCGACTTTATCAACGCCACGGCCGATCTCTTCGTCGGGCGTGAACAGGATCTTGATCGTGCCATGCTTGATCTGTGGATTATTAATCAGAAAATGCGCAGCATCCATGATTTCGGCGATGCCGGCCTTGTTATCGGCGCCCAACAGCGTGGTCCCGTCGGAGGTGACGATGTCATGGCCGATCTGCTCCCGTAGCGCCGGATGCTCCTCGGCGCGGATGATTTGGGTGGGATCGCCCGGCAGCACGATATCGCCGCCCCGGTAGTTCCGGGAAATCTGCGGTTTCACGTTCCGGCCGGTGCAGTCGGGCGAGGTGTCCATGTGCGAGCAGAAGCAAATCACCGGGACTGTTTTGTCGGTATTCGCCGCAATCGTCGCATAGACGTAACCATGTTCATCGAGATGCGCGTCTTGGATTCCCATCGCCTGCAACTCGGCGGCGAGCAGGCGGCCCAAATCTTTTTGTTTTTCGGTGGAGGGGCAAGTAGAGGAGGAGGGGTCGGACTGAGTATCGATCACCACATAGCGCAGAAAGCGCTCGGCCACGGAATGCGTGAACGTCAGAGGTGAACTCACAGACAAGACCGCGGAGCAGTGGCGAAAAACTATATGGAAGGCGTCATCCCGGTTGGCTGTAGCTGCCCGCCGGAATGACGCAAAAGTCAGGTTAGAAGAGCTCGTCTAAATCAGACGGCTTCCTTCAGCTCCTTGGCCGCGCGGAAGGCAACTTTCTTGCTCGCCTTGATGTGGATCGCTTCGCCCGTAGCTGGATTGCGGCCCATGCGCGCTGCGCGTTTGCGGACCTGCAGGATTCCCAGACCGACAATGCGGATGCGCTCGCCTTTCTTCAGATGCTTGGTGATCCGGTTGACCAGATCATTGAGAATGGCCTCGGCCTGCTTCTTTGACAATTCCTGCTCATCGGCGATTGCCGCCGCGAGATGCTTGAGCGTGACGGTGGTCGGGGTCGCTGATTTCTTCGCCATTTCTGGCCCTCCTCGTTGTTGATGGCTTAGGAACTTAAGACGTATCAGGGCTTAAACGATTCGGAGGCCGCTTGCATGTGTTGTTTTGCCTATAAACAGCCTATTATTTGCATCGACATCTAACAAATGCCCGGCTGACGGGAGGATTTGCAACAACCTTGACTAAAAGAGGGAGCGCCTTTAAGCCCTGATCCCTGTGCGGATCAGTCACCTGATTACGACGTCCGCGGGAGTAGCTCAGTTGGTTAGAGCGCCGCCCTGTCACGGCGGAGGCCGCGGGTTCGAGTCCCGTCTCTCGCGCCATTTCAATGACTTATCAGGGCTTGTGGGAATCGGTCAGCGCCGCTTTCGGTCCCGTCAGAGCGCGCGAAGCCGGGCGCCGGAACCGCCAGACTATAAATTCAGAACAGACTAAAAAATTGTGGGTTGGCCTAGCGGATGACCAGCGCGTCCGAACTCGTCACGGTCATCACCTTGCCGGGCTTAAAGACATGGGCGGTCTGGCTGTAATCGACATTCGGTCGTGCCAAGATGCCCAACCCCGCCACCACGATCCCTGCCGCGAGCGCGACGACCACGATCTTCAGGTGCGTACCGCGATCCGCTGAGTGAATTGAGTGGTTCATGTAAGCCTCCCGACGCCTTCTGGCGCCTTCGTTGAAATGACACTTACTCGCTCTTTGTTTCAGATCGGTTTCACGCAGCGCACGAAATGGTTTCGCGGGGGCATGCCATCCTCAAAGCGAAAGACAGCTTTGCGAATTGGCGGGAGGTTCGTAGTTCCCGCCAGATTCGTACGTGTTCCCGCCGGAGATTCGTAACCTCCGGCTCGTCCAGGCGTTCGCCCGGTGCAGGAGCAAGTCCCCAATCACCCGTCAAAACGGGTCAAAATACGTTGTCTTGCGCCCCTTGTTGCGCTGCGCTAAGCCTCAGAACAATTCCAATCAACGAATCTGCGGGAATCAGCGACCGCGGGAACAGGCACCGCCGATGACCGGCATCCTTCAAAATTACCTTCCCCTCGTGGTGTTTGTCGGCGTCGCTAGCCTGATCGGGTTGGTGCTGCTGATCGCTCCGTTCGTGGTCGCTTTTCAACAGCCGGACCCTGAGAAGCTCTCCGCCTATGAATGCGGATTCAACGCATTCGACGACGCCCGCATGAAGTTCGACGTCCGCT
>DATAIA010000316.1:0-3109 GCA_036262895.1 Xanthobacteraceae bacterium | reverse complement strand
CACTTTGTCATTTCACTTCTCTGTCACGACATTGGCTATGTACGGGGAGTATGCCGAGGCGACCAGGACGGAAAATATGTCTGCAACGAAAAAGGTGACCTGGTACATATCCCTCCGGGGGCAACCGATGCCTCGATGACTCCCTACCATGTGACGCGATCGAAACTTTTCGTCAGCGAGCGCTTTGGGAAAGCGAGCTTGACGCACATCGATACGCTCGAAATCCAGGCCAATATCGAACACACGAGATTTCCGGTACCTGAGCACGAACAGCACGCCAGTACCGCGGACTATCCCGGCCTGCTTAGGGCTGCGGATTTGATCGGACAATTGGCCGACATCAACTATCTACGGAAGACCTCGGCATTATTCGCCGAATTTCGCGAAACAGGCGTTGCCGAAAGGCTCGGGTATCGAAGTTCTGACGATCTGCGCGCCGCGTATCCGTTGTTCTTTTGGAAAGCAGTCCGTCCCTATATCGGCGACGCCCTTCGGTATCTGCGGGTAACGCAGGAAGGCAAACAGTGGATCGCCAATCTTTACGCCCACGTGTTTTCGGAAGAACATCGCGGAGCGCTCGGAGCCTAGCATTTCTGACGATGTTCCGCGGGCACCCGATTTCATTCGACCAGAAGCATTCGCGTCGAGTGAACCGATTGGCCATGCCGGCTAAGGGCCAGCAGCTGACATAACGAACGCGGCCCGTTTGCTAATCGGAAAACGCAGCCATACTTGAAACGACATCGTGCATCGGCTGCTGGTCGATCTGGATGACGCCGGCGGCCGGGCGATCAAGGTCCAGAACCACATAGACAAGTCCACATAGCAGCAAGCCGATCAAATAGATCGGTGTGCGGGTTCGCTTCAAATCGACGCCACCCGCGTAACCCGCAATGCCGGTGCTGACGACAGTCATCGCGACCAGCGCGAGAAGGACGACGGTGGGAATGCGGTTGCGCAGATGAGCCAGGCGCTTGCCCTGACTGTCGATCATCTCATTGAGCGACTGAATGAACAAGCTGACCGGTATCAATACCGTTTCTTTTGCTGCTGATGCTTTCGCCTGCAACCAAAGCGCCTCCTGGATTTCGTTGGAGCGCGTAATTACCTCGGGCAAGTCGATCAACGAACGACCGCTCCTGGAACCCTCCACACGGATGCGCGCGTATTCCTGCAACAACTTCAGACTTTCGGTTCGATGCGGCTCCGGAATAAGGCGAGCACGGAGCGCCGTCGTCCCGATCGCATTCGCTTCATTTACAACGGCTTCTCGTCTCGCTTCAAACCGCGTTAGCGCCATGAAGAAGGTGAAGCCGATCATCAGCGCCAGCAGCCCGATCAGGGATTGCTCCAGCGCAAAAATGTTGGCTCCGCCACGATTTTTGGCGCGCGAGCCGAGCCACCAGCCGATTTCAATGGATGCGACAATAGCAGCCATGAGACTGGCAAAAAGCACGGGCAATACAAATTGATAAAGGTCCACCATTTGTGAGTCCGCACGGGACAAAAAGCTTCCAGTTAGGAAAACGCATCATCCATGAGGCTTAAAACCCGCCAGCACTCGGGCAAACGGCCGCCCCCCTCCGCTCAAGCTGATTATGAGTTTCCGGCCTTGACCTATGTCAAACCTGCAAAGGTGCCGCAGTGTCCGTTCTGGGTCGCACGCTGACCTCGGCAGGGATAACAAATGGGACCCGCCAAGGGCCAACAGCACACGGCGGCCGACGCGCCATCGTGCGACATTCTGGAAGGCAGCGAATACGCCAGGACGATCAGGAGCAGCCCGTGTACCAGCATATTCTCATTCCGACAGATGGGTCGGAGCTCGCGGGACGAGGGGTAAAGCATGGGCTCGCCTTGGCAAAATCTGTTGGAGCCAGAGTGTCCGTGCTTTACGTCGTAGAACCGCTTCTTGCGGTGACAGGCGACTTTGCGGATGTGCTCGATCGCGCGGCCGATGCGGCCAGGCTTGCGGGTGTTCCCTGCGAGACAATTCAGGTCGAGAACATGCAACCCCACCAGGCCATCATCGCAGCCGCCGAGGAGAAGGGCTGCAATCTGATCGTGATGTCATGGCATGGCCGCGGCGGACTTTCCACGCTTCTTATCGGCAGCGTGACGAACAAGGTGCTGGCCTCGGCGAAGACTCCCGTGCTGGTTTGTCGATGAGCGTTCGGATCGCCTGACCGTTCCCAGGTTAATTTGGAGCCGGCATTGGCTTGCGCCCGCCCCAGAAAATGATGGCGGCCGCAATCAGATTGATGACGGCCGCGAGGGCCAGCGGTGGTCCGTAACTGCCGAAGGTATCTCTTAATACGCCATAGACCGCGGGGCCGAATGCGGTGGCGAATGCGATCGCGGCAGAAATGACGCCGTAGATCGACCCGAACGATACGGCGCCGAATTCGCGCCGCGCGATCAGCGGGGAAAGCGTGGTGAGGTTTCCGATCGTCAGTCCATACATCGCGCTCGATGCCAGCAACGAGAACTCCGTCGTTGCCGTTGACATGTAGGCCAGCGAGATCGCGGCGCACACCATCACGCCAGCCGTCAGCGCGCGCAAATCAATCTCATCGGCGAACCGCGCCAACGCAACGCGACCGATGAAGGCCATCAGTGCCGCGAGTGAAACCGCGATCGATGCGCCGGCGTCGCCCAGGACAGGCGCGACAAGCGGCACGTGATGGCTCAGAAAACCGATCTGAACCAGCATGGCCAGGGCGAAGGCAACCAGTTGCGAATGAAACTGCCGCGTTCTCATGGCTCCCTTGCGGGACCAGCGCGCCTCTGATGGTGCAGACGTTGACGGCGCACCGCCGTCCGGCAGCAGGCCAAGTTCCTGCGGACCTCTCTTCAGAACGAGGAAGACGACAGGCAACAGCACCAACGTGGAGACGAGGCCGGCGAGGATGAACGCGGTCTCCACACCGAACAGAGCAATGCCACCCAGCAACAGCGGCGTTCCGATCATGCCTCCCACGCTGGCGCCGAGCAGCGCCATCGATACGGCGCGCCCCTGGTGCCGCTCGAACCATGGGGCCAATGTGGTGCTGATCGAGGTTGCGGAGAGGCAGGCGCGACCAACGCCCATGGCGCCAAAGATCAGAAA
>DATAIA010000315.1:0-3561 GCA_036262895.1 Xanthobacteraceae bacterium | reverse complement strand
GTGCGGATCGGCATTCCGATCTGCGAGGACATTTGGGGCCACGACGTTGTCGAGTGCGTCAGTGAGACGGGCGGCGAAATCCTTCTTGTGCCGAACGGGTCGCCTTATTGGCGTGACAAAATCGGCGAGCGGCTGAGCATTGCTGTTGCCCGCGTTGTCGAAAGCGGTCTGCCGTTGATTTATCTCAATCAAGTCGGTGGCCAGGACGAACTCGTATTTGATGGCGGTTCGTTCGTTCTCAATGCCGACCGCTCGCTTGCCGTGCAGCTTCCGGCATTTCGCGAGAGTGTAACCGTCACGCACTGGCAGCGTGAAGCAGCAGGCTGGCGATGTATCGCGGGCGAGATGGCGCAGCTTGAGGAAGGCGATCAAGCCGACTACGAAGCCTGCGTCCTCGGACTGCGCGATTACGTCGAAAAAAATGGCTTCAAGGGAGTCGTGCTCGGGCTATCGGGCGGAATTGATTCCGCCTTGTGTGCGGCAATGGCGGTTGACGCGCTGGGGCGTGAGCGCGTGCGCTGTGTGATGCTGCCTTATCGCTACACCTCAAAAGAGTCGCTTGATGATGCAGCTTCAATCGCCCGCGCGCTCGGCATCGCTTATGATCTCATCCCAATAGAAACGGCAGTGACGGGTCTTGAAGCCGCGCTTGCAACAGCTTTCGGGGGGCTCTCGCGTGACGTGACCGAGGAAAACCTGCAAGCGCGCGCGCGCGGCACGATTTTGATGGCGCTATCAAACAAGTTCAACTTGATGGTGGTCACAACGGGCAACAAATCGGAAATGTCCGTTGGTTATGCGACGCTCTATGGCGATATGAATGGCGGCTTTAATCCAATCAAAGACGTCTACAAGACCCAAGTGTTTCGACTGACGCGGCTGCGCAATAGTTGGAAGCCCGCGGATGCGCTGGGGCCGAATGGCCTTGTCATTCCTGAAAATGTGCTTGTCAGACCGCCGACCGCGGAGCTGCGCGAGAACCAGACCGATCAGGACAGTTTGCCCCCCTACGATGTCCTCGATCAAATTCTTGAGCGCCTCGTCGAAGGTGAGGAGCCGCTTGCAGACGTTGTCGCGGCGGGGTTCGACCGTGAAACCGTGCTGAAGATCGATCGCATGCTCAACCTTGCCGAATACAAACGCAGGCAGGCGGCGCCGGGGGTCAAGGTCACGCTGAAAAGCTTCGGCAGAGACCGCCGCTACCCCATCACCAATCGCTATCGCGATAATGGCGCGCCGCTTGCTGCTCCCGACCAGTCGCTATTGCGTGCTGGAGCCTCGAGTAAGAGCGAGGCTTTTGATTTTTGATTCGTGCGACCTCATCCTTCGAGACGCAGCCTTCGGCTGCTCCTCAGGATGAGGGCTAACAATACGACCTCGCGCTCCTAAGAGCCCTTCACCTTAGCCCATGTGTCGCGCAGACCGACCGTTCTGTTGAACACCAACCGGCCAGGCTTCGCGTCTGCGTCGAGCACGAAATAGCCCTGCCGTTCAAACTGTACCGGTTGATCGGGTGAAGCTGCCGTGAGAGCGGGCTCAAGCTTTGCGTTCGGCAGGATTTCCAGCGAATGCGGATTGAGGTCTGCCGTAAAATCGCTGCCGCCGTTCGGGTCCGGCCGTGTGAATAGCTGATTGTGGATTCGAATTTCCGCCGAGACGGCATCGTCTGCGGAAACCCAATGCATTGTCGCCTTGACCTTGCGCCCGTCCGGCGCATTGCCGCCACGGGTTTCCGGGTCGTACTTGCATCGCAAGGCAACGATCTCACCGGCAGCATTTTTCACGACTTCGCGGCAGGTGATGAAATACGCATAACGCAACCGTACCTCGCGCCCGGGGGCAAGACGATGGAACCCCTTGACCGGTTCTTCCATGAAGTCGTCCTGTTCGATGAACAACTCGCGGCTGAAGCGGATCGGACGGTTTCCGGCAGCGGGATCCTCCGGATTGTTGATGGCTTCCAACTGTTCGCCATTGCCCTCGGGATAATTCTCGATAATGACTTTCAACGGTCGCAACACCGCCATGCGGCGCAGAGCGGTTTTGTTCAAGGCTTCTCGAATGCAGTGTTCGAGCATGCCGAAATCGACAACGCTGTTGGCCTTCGCAACGCCAATCCTGCTGATGAAATCTCGGATCGCCTCTGACGGAACGCCGCGGCGGCGCAGGCCCGCCAGCGTCGGCATTCGTGGATCGTCCCAACCCGACACGTGGCCGCCGCGCACCAGTTCGGTCAGTACGCGTTTGGAGAGCACTGTGTAGGTGAGGTTGAGACGCGCAAACTCGTATTGGCGGGGCCGCGATGGAACCGGCAGATTATTGAGGCACCAATCGTAAAGCGGGCGGTGATCTTCAAATTCCAGCGTGCACAACGAGTGCGTGATGCCCTCGATCGCGTCCGATTGGCCATGGGCGAAATCATAGCTCGGATAAATGCACCATTGGGTCCCGGTGCGCGGATGATTGGCGTGCAAAATTCGGTAAATCACCGGGTCGCGCAGGTTGATATTGCCCGACGCCATATCGATTTTGGCACGCAGCACGCGGGCCCCGTTCGGATACTCGCCGGCTTTCATCCGGCGAAACAGATTGAGATTTTCTTCAACGTTTCGATTGCGGAAAGGGCTGTCCCGGCCGGGTGAGGTGAGGGTGCCACGCATCGTTCGGATATCATCCTGCGAAAGGTCATCGACATAAGCCTTGCCTTCGCGGATGAGGTCTTCTGCCCAGGTGTAAAGCTGCTCGAAATAATCGGACGCATGATAAAGGTGCTGGCCCCAATCGAAGCCAAGCCAGCGCACGTCGCGAACGATCGCGTCGATGTATTCTTGCTCTTCCTTCGTGGGATTGGTGTCGTCAAAACGCAGGTGACACTGGCCGCCGAATTCCTTGGCCACACCAAAGTTGAGGCAAATCGATTTTGCGTGCCCGATGTGCAGATACCCATTGGGCTCCGGCGGAAATCGGGTCACCACTTTTTCGATGCGCTTGGCGTCAATATCCGCCTGGACGATGTCGCGGATGAAATCGCGTCCTGCTTCCGCAACACTCGCATCGTGGGCCGTCATGCTTCAACTCCGATTCCGTGGCCATCGCCTGAATGGCAGGCCTCTTCAATAGTTTAGAGTGCCTTCGGATGCAAAACCCAGGATAAGTCTCGCTCTGGCGCGCCGAAATGGTTGTGGCTCAGCGCGCCTGGAGCAGTTGCGGGCCGATTGTGCGGATTGGCCGCTTCTCGGCAGAAGCCGGTGCAGAGGTGGGATCGGGGTCGGCCACCGGAGTTGAGGTGCCCTCAGCCGGGGCCGCCGTCTTTGAGCCCGGCTTTACGGTTACACGGGTGTCTTGCTTGACCGGCTTCGCTGGAGGCTGTGCCATGGCCTTGGACTTCTGGTCGGTTACAACGATATCGCCGCGCTCGACTGTCGTATCCCGCTGCCCCATTGCATCGGCCCAGCTCTGTCCGGCGCGTCGGCAACTGCACGCCGAATTGTATTCCTGACGATAATGGAACGCATTGGACAATTCGGTGTAGCGCTTGCCAGCTAAAGACACGGCCTGCGA
>DATAIA010000314.1:0-2433 GCA_036262895.1 Xanthobacteraceae bacterium | reverse complement strand
GATCTTATATTCGCGAGCCATTATGGACTGCCTTTCGATATCGTTCGGGATTACCAGCGATAATGCGAGAACGCGCGGTTGGCATCAGCCATCTTGTGCGTGTCTTCGCGCTTCTTGACCGCGGAACCGCGGTTGTTGGATGCGTCGAGAAGTTCGCCCGAAAGACGATCGATCATGGTGGTCTCGTTGCGCTTGCGAGCAGCAGCGATCAGCCAGCGGATAGCAAGAGCCTGGCGGCGCTCCGGACGAACATCGACCGGAACCTGGTAGGTCGCACCACCGACGCGGCGCGAACGGACTTCAACGTGCGGAGCAATGTTGTCGAGCGCGGAATGGAAAACCGTCAGCGGCTCCTGCTTCGACTTGCCCTGTACGGAGTCAAACGCGCCATAGACGATGCTTTCGGCGACGGACTTCTTGCCGTCCAGCATGATGGCATTCATGAACTTCGTAACAACGAGGTCACCGAACTTCGGGTCCGGATTGATCTCGCGCTTTTCTGCTTTATGGCGTCTGGACATACTTCTCGTCTCTTTAACTGTTAAGGCGCTCTACCACGCGGAGGACTTCGCGCAGCGCCGGGGATTTCACTTTCAAGCCTTTCCGGGCGGTATCGCCCGGGGCGAAATTACTTCGGACGCTTCGCACCGTACTTGGAACGGCGCTGCTTGCGGTTCTTGACACCCTGGGTATCGAGAACGCCGCGGATGATGTGATAACGGACACCCGGAAGGTCCTTTACGCGGCCGCCACGGATCATGACGACAGAGTGTTCCTGAAGGTTATGACCTTCACCGGGGATGTAACCAATGACTTCGAAGCCGTTGGTGAGGCGGATCTTTGCAACCTTACGCAGAGCCGAGTTCGGCTTCTTCGGCGTCGTGGTGTAGACGCGGGTGCAAACGCCGCGCTTCTGCGGGTTCTCCTGAAGAGCGGGAACCTTGTTACGCTTTACGTTCGCCTGGCGAGGCTTGCGGATCAGCTGGTTTACGGTAGGCATTCAACCATCCCTTACGTTTGTCTCAGTACCCTTGCGGGCTCGAACTTCGCCGTTTCCGGCATTGCCACACATATTTCCCTCAATGCGCAAAATATGGCCCGATCCGCTTCCGCAGATGGACCACATAGAGCAGAGGACGCAAAAAAGATGCGTCATGCGTGCAGCATCATGACTTCAACGTGCGTTTAGAACCTTGTTTGAGGCGATCTTCAGAGCGCGTCGCCCCGAACAGCCAAACCTCACATTGGATCTGATGGCGGGCGTACTACTGGTTTCCACCCAGTTCGTCAAGGCCGGTTAAGAAATAATCTCCGGCTCAATGGCTTGAAAAGCCCGGTAAACGCCCTGTTTCGAGGGTCTTCAGGTCGATTAAGGATGTCACCCAAGATAAACTTGGGCATTGCCGCAAAAACAGATAGGAATCAATATTTGCAGACATCAAGCCCTTATATGGGACCTGCATATTGCGATTCTTAGAGAGCCGAAGGACAAAAGATGATCGGTACACCGGATAACGACAACAATTTCGACGGACCGATGATCTTCATCATCATCGGCAAGGGCTACGAATCCGACACGAGCGAGGGCGTAGACCTGCACGTCATGCTGAAGGCCGCCGATGACGATAGCGCCGTGCGCGAGGCTCTGAACGCGCTCGCCGAGGAAGGCTTCATCGAGGCCGATCTCGACCAGATCGGCATGCTGACCGAAGTCCCCTCCGAAGAGCCGCATGCTTCTGCCTATCAGGGTGCCCTGGACGGCGAAGTTTCGATCATCCGCTTCAGCTAAGCCTATATATAGAGAATAGAGCCTGCGCGCCGGCGCAGGCCTAATCCTCCCGCCCTCGCCTTTCCGCTGGCCGATATCAATGAGCGTGGCGGGCTCCCGCGATACCCTCGCCACTGGCCCAACAAGTTCAACATCCATCCTTCTGCGCACCTCAAAATGTACACCGCCGCAGCGCTCTGTCCGCGTTCGGGCATCTTCCGGCAACCGTAGATATCGACTTCCATTTGAGGTGGTCGCTGACAATCCATCTCTCGACCAGCCGACGTCGCAGAGGCCATGCGAAGTGTCACGCGAACAAAACAATCAGTGGCTAGAGCCTGATTGTAATCATTGCCCCAAAGGAGTTACCATGCGGAATATCTCGAAATTCGTCGCGCTCGGCCTTGCGTTTGCTGTCACGATCGCATCGCCGGTTTTTGCCGAAGACAAGGCAAAGCCTTTCACCGATGCCAAGGAAGTCAATCTCCTCGACCTGCTGCCGCCGCCGCCGGCCAATGACTCGGCCAAGACCAAGGCCGAGATCGGTGAGGTCCTGACCATCCAGGTCACCCGCACGCCCGAAATGGTCGATCGCGCCGTTGCCGACGCCGAAGAAAATGTCTGGCGCTATTCCGACGTGATCAACAATCCGAAGTTCACCAAGG
>DATAIA010000313.1:0-3569 GCA_036262895.1 Xanthobacteraceae bacterium | reverse complement strand
CGGCGTCTCGAACCATGAGGCCACTTCATCCAGCCGAGCGTGATGGGCACTGCTTCAAAACGTCTTACGGTAGACAACAAACCCGAACGTTCAGCTACTTGGCATAGAGTTTCATCGCCACGTTGTTGGTTTCGTGCGTCTGCCAATAAACGCGGGGCGCGCCCGCCGCCTTTGCCTGCTCGTAAACAGCATTGATCAACGCCTTGCCAACTCCTTTGCCTCGCGAGATCTCGTCTGTGCAGAGGTCCTGCAAGTAACAAGTCGGGTTCAGCATATTGGTGCTGCGATGAAATATGTAGTGAACCAGCCCGATAAGTTTTGCGTCGCTTTCAGCAACCAAAGCATGCATAGGCTCATACGCATCGAAGAAACGCTGCCAGGTCGTTTGCGTAATCTCGTCCGGTAATGCGGTTACGCCCGAGCGGCCATAGAAAGCGTTGTACCCGTCCCACAGGATCCGCCATTGAGGAAAATCCGAGCGAACCACAGAGCGAATGACCGGCAGCATGGCTTAGAGATGTCCTAAATCGCAAAGCTAACCAAGCGGCCCATGGGCAAGACGCTTGAGATCGAAACGATCGATCTCGCCAAGCAATTCGACAAAGGCATTGGCACCGAACACGATTGAAGCCTTCCCCTTTGCCGCGCTTGCGGCAGCCGCATCGCCCATCGCACCGCTTTGATGCAGATCCTGGCTCATCCAGCCGAACCCCGCCGGTTTGCTGGCACGCAGCCATTTGAACTCACGCTCCATTGCCAGAGTCGTGGGGGCAAAGTTGCTGACCTTCTCGGCACGAACCAGATCGCCCCGCGCGGCGAGCATAATCGATGTCTCGATGTCGCCGGCATGAATGCCGTGCTCACGCTCTGCCGTTGAAAAGGCTCCTTCCGGATAGCCAAGCCTCGCCCACGAGCAGGTCACGGCAAGCATGCCGAACTTGACGCGCAGATCACGCACCGCGATGTCGAGCATCGGCACATTGCCGCCGTGGCTGTTGGCGATCACGAGCTTGCGCAATCCGGCGCGATGCACGCTTTCGCCGATCTCCATCAGCATGCGCTGGAACGTGTCTGCCGAGAGCGTCAGGGTTCCGGGATAGGCCCGATGCTCGTCGGACGCGCCAATTGCCTGCCGCGGCAGAAATGTGACCGGAAGATCAGACGGTAACTGTGTGCGTGCGGCGGCGAGATAAGCATCCGCAATAAACGTATCGACTCCGACGGGCAGATGCGGCCCATGCTGTTCAATGGCGGCGACCGGCAACACCGCAATCCAGCGGCTGGTATCGCCTGCGAAATCCTCCCAGGTCATGTCCTGCCAGTCGAGTTTGGGAAACATGGTCGTCATTGATCCGTCACTTGTCCCCACCACTTGATTCCAAGTTAGCGCATATCGCGGACACCGTGACAATCGGCCATCTTGTGGCGGTTTGTGCAAGGGCCCCGCAATGGCTAGCCTATCCTTGATTCGCGGACTGCGAGGGAATGGGGAATGAGTTTTTTTGCTGCGCGCTCACGCAGACTTCTTATCGTTGCGCTCACGGTGCTTTTCGCCCTGGGCGGCAACGGCACCGCCCAGACACTCGATCCCGTCAAGTTCGGCACCAACTGGCTCGCCGAAGCCGAGCACGGCGGTTTCTACCAAGCGCTCGCCGACGGCACTTATCGCAAGTACGGCCTTGAGGTCACCATCGTTCAAGGCGGCCCGCAGATCAACAATCGCATTCTCCTGCCGGTCGGCAAGATCGATTTCTTCATGAGCGCCAACGTGCTGCAATCATTCAGCGCGGTTGAGCAGAACATCCCGACAATTGCTGTGGCGGCGATCTTTCAGAAGGATCCGCAGATCCTTCTGGTCCATCCAAGCGCCAACGTCAAAAAATTCGAAGACCTGAAGGATTTAAGGATATTCATATCGAACGAAGGCCGCGCGACCTATTTCCAGTGGCTCAAAACGAATTACGGCTTCAAGGACGAGCACGTCCAAACCTATACCTTTAATTCGCAGCCGTTCCTTGCCGATGGAGGCTCGGTCATGCAGGGCTACATTACGTCTGAGCCCTATGTGATCGAAAAGCGCACCCGCCTCAAACCCCAGGTATTTCTGCTCGCAGATTACGGTTTCGATCCGTACTCGACCTTGATTGAAACCCGCAAAAGCCTGATCGAGAACAGACCTGATCTGGTCCGCCGCTTTGTCGAAGCTTCGATTATCGGCTGGTACAATTATCTCTATCGCGACAATACTGCGGCGAATGAACTGATCAAAAAGAATAATCCTGAGATGACCGACGAAATGCTGGCCTATTCCCTCGCCAAACTTCGCGAATATGGCATTGTCGATTCAGGCGATACGCTACGGCTGGGAATCGGGGCCATCAGCGAAGCGCGCATGGCAAGCTTTTTCGGCAAAATGGTGAGCATCGGCGTCATCAAGAAAACCGTCGATTTCCGAAAGGCCTACACCTTGCAGTTCGTCAACAAAGGCGTGGGTCTCGAATTACGCCCGAAACGCTGACGTGGGGACGCCCGCAGTGATGCCCCCCATCGTAGCCTTGCAAAAAGTCAGCAAGGCATACCCCAACAGAACGCTTGCACTCGACAAGCTCGATTTTGAAATCGGCCAAGGCGAATTCGTTGCGTTGCTCGGTCCTTCCGGTTGCGGGAAATCAACCGCGCTCAGACTGATCGCCGGACTTGAAAAGCCAAGTCGGGGCGCGATTGACTGGGGCGCTGCCGACGCCCACTCGATTGGTTTCGTGTTTCAGGAACCAACCCTGATGCCGTGGGCAACGCTGTTCGAAAACGTCTATCTCCCATTAAAGCTGCAAGGCATCAAACGGGCGGCCGCCAAGCAGGATGTGCTCAAGGCGCTCGACGATGCCGGCCTCCATGAATTTGCGGAGGCCTATCCGCGCGAACTGTCCGGCGGCATGAAAATGCGCGCATCCATTGCGCGCGCACTTGTGACGGAGCCGAAATTGCTGCTGATGGATGAACCGTTCGCCGCATTGGATGAAATGACACGGTTCCGTCTGGGCAACGATCTTCTTAAGCTTTGGGGCGCGCGCGGAAAAACCGTCGTTTTTGTAACCCATTCGGTGTTCGAATCCGTTTTTCTCTCGCAGCGGGTGATCGTCATGACCCCGCGACCAGGTCGGGTCTTCACTGAAATTGTGGTCAACGCGCCTTATCCGCGCGACGAGAATTTCCGCACATCGAGCGTATATGCAGGCCTTTGCCGCGCCGTTTCCGCCGCGCTTGCCGATGCCACAGCAACGGATGGCGCATCATGAGCGAACTTGATCCGGAAGCGAGACAATTTCATCACGCCCATCGCCTGCAAACGAGCTTGCGCATTACGCTTCCGTTCTGCGCGCTGGCGCTGGGCATTGCTCTCTGGCACGGCCTCGTACGGTTCAACGATATGCCGGCTTACGTGCTACCGGGCCCACTCCTGGTGTTCGAAACAATCGTTTCCGATTGGCGCATCCTCTCAAGCGCCCTCCTCACCACTTTATCAATCACTGCACAGGCGCTCATGCTCGCTGTTATTGGCGGCGTCGGGC
>DATAIA010000312.1:0-2399 GCA_036262895.1 Xanthobacteraceae bacterium | reverse complement strand
CATTACTGCGTCGAAATGGGCGACTATTGCGGCGGGTTCTTGCTCTCTATGGTCGTGCCGATCACCATATGCGCGGACCCGGTCGTCTCATACAGCCAACCGAACCACGCCCGCCAACGGCCGAGAGATTCGAAGATTGATTACGAGAACATTACCTTCCGTGATCGTGCTCTTAATCTTCCTGCCATGGCGGAATGTTTTCTTCGTCCTGTGACCATTGCGGCCGGCGTGCAAGATATCTTTTTTTGTGCGCCTGCCAATTCCTTAGTTCCTTGCGCACCTTGTTTGGTGCGCGGGATACCGGGGTCGCCTCCAGCGCCGCCCACAACACCGGGTGAATGCGATGGCGATGCCATTCCATCGGATCATTTGCTGCCCTTGGTCGTGTGTCCATCGCGGCGGCCTGTTCCACTCGCTCAAAAAAGCCGGAGATAACTTCGTCGGCAATGGCTGCCTTTTCGCCGGCCGGTAGCACGCGCCATGATGCCCAAAACAAGGCCTCCGGCTCGATCCAGTCAGACTTTATGCGTCCGTAGGATGCTTCCAGATTGAGCGCTCGGGCTTCACGGTGCAACTTGTCAAGCATCGCCGTACCACCGTAACGCGCAATGGTTGCTTCCGCATCGCCCATAATTTGGTCCTGAAGGAGCGACTCCTTCAGGGACACATGCGGATGAGCCTGCAGGTATTGGGCGTGGTGAACATCGAGCAACACAGCCTCGACATAGTCGCGGGCACTCGTTCGGCTCATCTGGGCGCGGTTTTCCCAACTTGCTTCCGTTGCCAGCATGGCGATCTCCAAGGGAGCATCGAACTCTGGCACACGTTCCAACTCGATCACTTTGTCGCTTTTTACGTGCAGCTCGCCCGCGATCTCCAAGCGATTTAGATTGCCCTCGCTGTAACGCATGATCTGATCGGGACGGTAACCCTCTTCGTCGGGATGGGCGGATTGCCAATAACCGGGATGAGCGTTCTGCGCCTGCCATCGCACGGCCCGCCCGAATGCAAAGTTGGTTTGAAACACCTCTCTTGCGTCGCCGATTGGCCCATGGCGCAGGTCCATGAGTGTCTTGTGCGACGATAACGCTGGCCCGAAGCCGTGGTCACGATAGGCATTTTCGGGCGTCAATCCGCCGATGGCGCGGGGGTGAAAGCGTCCGGCCCAGTAGTGTTGCAAGATTTTTTGAAATGCTCCCCGGCGATGTTTCGTGGCACGAAAGGCGCGGTCATCGGGTTGTGGATAGTCCATGATCCACGACGCCAATTCGGGATGGTTCAGCTTATAGGCAATATCGTCGGCAAGCAGACTGCCGCCAAGAAACGTCTTCGCGGAGAGATGAAATTGTCCGCCACCGTGGCCAATGGCGCAGGACAATCCGAGCATGCACGGTACCTTCCAAACAAATTCCTCGAGAAAAGTAACGAAGCGATCGTCATAGAACCAAGCGAGAGGCACCGGTTTAATGCCGTACTCGAAGGTTTCAGGGTCGAGGCCGAAGCCCACCGTAAAAGGCTCTAAGCTATCGTCCGCCCAGTAAAAGTGCAGCTTCTGGCGCCGCTCCTGCCACTGATCGAGATCTTCGTCCAATTCGACCCGCGCGAACAGACAATGAGCCTCGCCCGTTCGATGCTGGGCCCGATAGTGCTTCTTTATAGCCTTGGCGACTTTTCGCTCAGTCCTCAGCATGTAGTTGTCGCGGAAGTACGCATCCTCTCCTTCAGGAGTGACGGACAACCTCTTCCACTTGCGGACGGACTTTTTGGTCTGAAAGGTCGGCTCCATTCCCACCCAGGCATTGCCGAAATCCGTCGTTTCCGGATCCCGGTAGGTTTTCAAAACCCGCGTTAAAGCATCGTGGCGTCGAGACTTATCCTTCATGGTTCTGCAGTCCTTGGTTCTCGACCCTCCGCTTGCGCGGCGTCTTCTGCACGGGACCGGATGGCGCGTCTGTGGGCCCGCCGGGTAAAAACCTTTTCGTCCTCCAGCCATTGTTCGGCGGTATCGCGCAACCCGCGCATCACGCGCCGTACATCTTCGTCACCGGCACCGGCATGAATCCTGAGTGCAGCGTCGTCCCTCTCCATGACCACGTGAAAAAGGTCCTGCCGCCAACCGTCATCTGTTTCTTTAGAAATAAAGACCTTCAACCGCATGTCACCCTCCCTGTGTAGATGATGTCTTGACTCGGGCCCGTTCAGGCTTCCGCTCGGTTCCTCTGTGCGTCAATTGCTGCATAGCCACGGTTCACCTCCTCCTCCACGACAATCTTCGGCCTCGCTGTCCCGATAATGCAATTGCCCTCTAATCGGCCAGGACCGAGATAGGAGGCATCTTCCGACGCCGGGAAGGCGATGACTCCGGCGATCTCTGCCGGCTTGGCAATTAGCTGCAAGGG
>DATAIA010000311.1:0-3481 GCA_036262895.1 Xanthobacteraceae bacterium | reverse complement strand
TCGACACCGCCGAGATGTACGCCAACGAAGAACCCATCGGCGCCGCGCTCGCGGCAGCCCGCCTGCCGCGCGGCGAGCTGCATGTCACGACCAAGGTCTGGCACGAGAATTTAAGCCCCGACGCGATCCGCCGCGCCTTCGACGCCAGCCTGCAGAAGCTCAGGCTCGATCACGTCGATCTCTATCTCGTGCACTGGCCCTCAAGGAATATGAATCTACCGGCGATATTTGAAACGTTGATGAAGCTGAAGGCGGAGGGCCGCACCCGCGCGATCGGTGTTGCCAATTTCAATATCGCGCTGTTGAAGAAAGTGGTTGAAGAGATCAAGGCGCCGATCGCGTGCAACCAGGTCGAATATCACGTGATGCTGGATCAGACGAAGCTCGCTAAATATCTCACAGCGAGATCGATCCCGCTGGTAGCCTATTGTCCGCTGGCGCAAGGCCGCGCAGCTTCCGACGAGACGCTCTCGGCGATCGGCCGCAAGCACGGCGGCACCGCCGCACAGGTGGCGCTGAAATGGCTGCTTGATCAGGATGGCGTCGCCGCGATTCCCAAGGCATCCCGCCGCGAGAGCCAAAAGGCCAACCTCGATGCGTTGAAACTGAAGCTCGACGACGAGGACAGGCAAGCCATCGCGGCATTGCCCAAAGACAAGCGATGCGTAAATCCCGGTTTTGCTCCGGCGTGGGACTGAACAAGAAAATGGCCCCTTGCGGGGGCCATTCCTGTGTCAGCCTTCAGTATTCTCGCTTCTTGATAATCACTTTCTTATCGGCGCGGTGATGCCGCCAGCCTTCGTGCCAGCCGTGATCGCGATGCATGCGGAATTCGGCGCGCGGGCCGAAATGATGATCGCGATGTTTGATCACCACCGTTTCGGCGCTTGCAATGGTCGGCGCGGCGACGGCGATCGCACCAAGCGCTGCAATGACATAACCAAGCTTCTTCATTTCGTCCTCCTCATTTGAACGAAAATAAAACATCGCAGGTCAGGGAACGTTCCCCCGAAAACACCGGAGAATTCTGAACGGATGTTCAGCAACGGCAGACGCAAAGGTTAACGCCCATGTTTCGCAAGCTTTGCGCGCTAATCGATGATCGCCTGATAGACCAAGGCGTTGATTTTTTGCCGGTAGTGCCAGCGGATCGGCCCGGGTGCGGCCGACAGATACACAACGGCAAGTTGCTCTATCGGATCAACCCACCAATCGGTACCGCTCGCGCCCGGCCATGAGAATTGCCCTACCGATCCCATCATGCGAACCACACCCGGAGACGTGCGTACCGCAAGTCCTAATCCAAAGCCGTAATCGGCGCGGGTCGGGTCAGCATTGCCGACGAGATTCCTGATGTTTGGCCCGAGCTGGTCCGACAACATGTAGTCGACGGTCTTGGGGCCGAGCAGACGGGCTTCGCCGCCGCTGCCACGGTTCATCAGCATCATCGCGAAGCGCAAATAATCCGATGCGGTGGAAGCCGCGCAGCCGCCGCCGCATTCGAATTTGATCGGCTGGGTCAGCTCCGGACTGCGCACTTGCGGCTTGCCGGTGTCGGGATCGGCAGGCAATGGTTTCGCATAGCGCGCGGCCTTTTCGGCGGAAATCGAGAAGCCGGTATCGGTCATGCCCAGCGGCGAAAACAGGTTGGCTTGGAGATACTGTCCGAGCGTCTGTTTGGTGATGCTTTCGATCGTCAGCCCGAGCACGTCGAGACCGAAACCGTAATCCCAAACCGTCGCCGGCTGATGCAAAAGCGGTAATGACGCCAGCTTGTCGAGAAAAGCGGTGCCGTCATAGTCGCGGGCCGCATCGCCGCTTCCGGCCGGATACATCTTGTGCACCACGCTGGTGCCGCGGCCGCCGTAGATCAGGCCGGAGGTGTGGCGCATCAGATCTTGAATCGTGATTTGACGATTAGCCGGCAAGGTTTCGGCGGTCGGTTCACCGGCCTCGCGCGCGGCGACGCGCATGTTGGCGAATTTCGGGAAGTATTTGCTCAGGGGATCGTCAATCAGGATCTTGCCCTGCTCGTAAAGCATCAGGGCGCCTACCGTGGTCATCGGCTTTGTCATCGATGCGATATTGAAAATGGTGTCCGTCGTCATCGCGACTCCGCCAGCCTTGTCGCGCCAGCCATAGGCATCCAGCGCCACCAGCTTGCCGCGCCGCGCGATCGCGATCACCGCACCCGGTATGCGGCCGGCCTCGATATCGGCTTTGAGCACCGAACCGATCCGCCCCAGCCTTTCGCTCGAGAGGCCGACCTCTTCAGGCTTGCCGCGCGGCAGGGGGTCATCGGCCAAAGCGGCGCCGGAGGCGAGCATGCAAACCGTGGTCGCGAGTATTTTGGTAGTAGTCATCGACATCTCCCCTTCGGGCTCTTCGGCCCCGATGCGGGAAGACTAAGATAACGTGCCTGCCCGAGCCAGCAGCGTTTGCATCGGGACTGCCCTGCAGCCGGACCGCCGTCTTCTCCTGGCGGGTTGCGCAAAGCCTGCTGGCGGCGCATCATCAAAGAAAAGATTGACCAGGGGGAGGCTCATCATGTCCGCATTGTCACGCCGCAACTTTTTGAAGTTCACGGGATCGGCGGCCGCCGGTGTCATGGGGCAAGCGCTCTCCTCGCCCGTCAAGGCGGCGATGGGACCAGCCGACAAATTCGATCTGGTGATCAAGGGTGGCGAGGTTCTGGACCCGAGCCAATCCCTGCGCGGCAAGCGCGACATCGGCATCCGTTGGGGCGTCGTCGAGGCCGTCGAAGCAGAAATTCCCGCAGCACGCGCACTGAAAACCATCGATGCCGCCGGCAAGTTGGTGACGCCCGGCCTGATCGATTTGCACTGCCACGTCTACCCCTATGGCTCGGCTATCGGCATCCCGGCCGATGAGCTCGTGCAGTTTCAGGGCACCACGACGGTGGTTTCGGCGGGCGATGCCGGCGTCAATAATCTCGCGGCGTTGCGACGCTACATCGTGGCGCAGTCGCGGGCACGGATTTACGCGTTCGTGCACATCGCAAACAATGGATTGTCAGCCTTCCCGGTTGCTGAGCTTTACAACATTGACAACGCGCAGATGGAAGCCTGCGCCATGGCCCTGGCGGAAAATCCCGATTTCCTGATTGGGGTGAAGGTGCGGATGTCGGAGAACGTAATCTTCAAACATGGCCTGGAGCCGCTCAAGCGCGCCATCAAGGCCTGCGAGATGTGCGGTTGGCCGGCTCGCATGATGGTCCATATCGGCGGCGTCGAGACTGGCGAATTGATGTCGCAGATCCTCGATCTGCTGCGGCCGGGCGACGTGCTGACGCATGCCTATTCCGGGGCGCCGAACATGAGCGGTGTTTTCACCAACATCGTGCAGGGCGGTAGCTTGTTGCCGGCGGCGCTCGCCGCCAAGCAGCGCGGCGTGATCTTCGATGTCGGACATGGCGGCGGCAGCTTCGATTTTACCGTAGCTGAGGTCGCGATACCGGCAG